>PSRQ01000049.1 GCA_003176165.1 Candidatus Cerribacteria bacterium 'Amazon FNV 2010 28 9' | reverse complement strand
AAGCCGATCAAGAAGCCGATCAAGAAGCCGATCAATAAGCTGATCAAGAAGCCCGTTTTTAAAATTGCAAAAAACGCTAAACGAAACATTCGTTTTTTAAGATCCAATCAATCTATACGAATTATTGGAAAAACCGGGAATGAGGTTAAGCGCGCACGTTCTGACCGTGATTATGTTATCCAGGTTGTGGAAGGTAAGAAGATAGTCGGTTACATAAATTCCACAACAAAAACCAAATCAAGAAAACCAATTCCTTCAAAATTCAGCTCATCAATGATTGCGCGGCTTAAGCACGCACGCACGATGACTCTCACTAAAGCATCAACAAGGCACAAGAAAATATATGTTCTGAATAACAAAAAGCGTTTATCTACTCAGATTTCAAGGAACATTCTTCAGATAGTGAAGCGAAACAAAGGCAAAGCATTTTCTCTTAAGATAAAGCCATCCAAGCATACTTGGAAAGAACCAGCCAATACACCATACGTTTACAATGACGGCAAAATCAGTGACAAGTATTTGAAGAATATTATAGTGTCCGGCATTCTCATGCGTATGAGGCAAGCGCGTTTTACTATGACACCAAAACTCATAGCACAAGGCGATCTTAAGAAGGGTTGGGTTCGTGAGGAATCAATAGAGGTTCAACTCTCGTTTGCCGACGTTCCGAAGGTTAAAAAATCCAAAAGGAAAAAGAAAAAATGATGTTCACAATTTCGGCATACGTTGCAGGTATTTACATTTCATATTGCATCGCACGCACAATTTACGATATCCATAATTTCAAATGAAAATCATCGCATTCGACACTGAAGACAATTCAAAAGGAAAGTGTTTCCTATATGACTTCTATGATCCAGAAATTCATGAGCATTACACGTTCAAAACTCAAGACGATGCACTTGATTTCGTCTTCACAAAAACAGGCTATACTTTTTGGGCTTGCAATCTTGAGTATGATCTTAACAACCTGTTTCGTGATATTCACGGACTGCTTCACTATTGCTATGCTGGTTCAAGGCTACTCTCAGCAGAGCTTAAAGAAGACAAAATAAAATTCTATGACACTCTGAACCATTGGCCCATGAGTGTGAAGAAAATGGGTGATCGGATCAATCTCCCCAAACTCGAAATGAAGCACACTGGATCAACACGTGTATCAAAAAAGATGATCGAGTATTGCAGGCGAGACACGGAGATAACCGGAAAATTCGTCAGAGCTATGTCTCAGATTTACCACAAGGAAAACATTGAACTAAAGATGACTATCGCGTCTTCGACGCTCGCGCATTTTGAAGAGAACTATCTTTACAAGATTGAGCACAATTTCACGCAAGAGCAGATTGATTTTTTCCATCGCGGATACTATGGCGGGCGCACCGAGATTTTCCACAACAAACCAGTCACGGGAAAAATATGGTATCACGATATCAATTCGCTTTACCCGAGTGTGATGAAAGACAACCTGTATCCTAAACTTGAGGGGTTTTATGAAACTACGAATCCGAATCTTGACTTATCCGGCATGGCTTATGTCGATGTTGAAGCTCCAACCACGTTATCTATTCCATATCTGCCTTTCAAGCATGAAGGAAAATTGGTTTTTCCCTTGGGAAGATTTCAGTCAGTCTATACATATTTTGAACTCAGGGAGGCTCAAAATCTCGGCTACAAGATTCACAGGGTGTTTCGTGCTATCGAATTCGATCAAGATTTTGATCCCTTCTCCCGATTCGTTGCGGAAACGTATGAAAAAAGACGCGTGGCTCAAAGCTCAAAAGACGAACTCATGCAAATCACGTTTAAAAATCTTCTCAACTACTCATATGGAAAATACGCGCAAAAGAACGAATCGACGAAACTCATTCCTCTCAAGGATACGACACTTAAGGGGGGTGACGTAATTTTAGGAGATCTTATTTTCAGGAAGGAAAAAATCAAGTATCCACGGTACGCTAATTGTGTCTGGGCTTGTTATGTGACGGCTTACGCTCGCCATAAACTATTTAAAGCGTTAACACAAGTGGAAAAAGAAGGCGCGCTTCTTTTATATTGTGATACTGACTCGGTGATATATGAGAATCCCACGTCTCTTATAAGGGATTCAAAGGAACTAGGGGAGTTTAAGACTGAAAATAACGGGGAACCCTTCCGGTACGCCCACTTCAAGCTCCCAAAGCTCTATGTCCTAAAAACCCTAGCAAATTCAACTACTTATAAGACAAAAGGCGTCCCAAGTCAACACGCGGAAGAATATTTCACAACTGAAAGAATTAAATACAAGAAACCCAATAAACTACGCGAAACTCTCAGGAGAAATTTAAGTCCTAAGCGCACAAACAAATTAATTCCCAATTTTTGGGAAACTAGGCAAAAAGAAATCACTGGAAAATACAATAAAAGAATTGTATTAAAAAATGGTTCTACAAAACCACTAATCATGAAATAGGAGTTAATTAAATGAATAAGTCAAACGGCGCAGAAGTCAGGAAACTTGCAATTGGGGAAGTAATTGAGTTTGAAGATGTTGCGACGAGTTATGTTGAAACCAGGTTTGGAGTGACGGCGATCTACAATTTTGCCGATTCTTCGGGTAAAGTGTTTCGTAAATGTTTTGAGCAGGGCGGCATGGCCAAGTTTTTTGAAAAACATCCCACCGCAAAATCAATTGTGCTTAAGAAAAAACTCGTTGACGGGGATTACACTTATAACGTTTGGGGTTTGAATTAATGGGAAAACGTCAGAATCCTGAAAAAACCGAGTCAGACGATATCGATCCGACGCCTCCGACACCGGAAGGCGTGAAAGACGCCATAGCCGACGCTAAAAAGGAACTACCTTCCGGGGTGGATTCTTCAGTGTTAATCGAGCTTTATCAGCGTGGATTTCACGAGGGGTTTGAGCTTGGTATCAAGCATCAACCCCGCAAATCGTCGTTTTGGGAATGATGTGGATATCGTTTTGGGAATGACCCAAAACAGTGTGTCATGGGATTTCACGTCACCACTTAGATCCCATGACACACAATTTACGAAAGATTATATGAAAGAAAAATCAATGACCCCTGGAACACCGCTTGAAATAAAACAAGCTTTAATCATCGAATCCCTTTCAAAATTCATGCTTTTATTTGATCATGGTTTCAAAACCATGAAAGCGGAACTCCAGGATATCGCTGAAGGTCGAAAACCTGGGGAAATCGCAAAATCAAAAATCGAAATTCCAGGAGTGAATTGAAAATTATGACGCCTGAAAAAGAAATGATCGACACAACGAAAATTGAATCTCCAAACCCGGCTGAGACGCCTGAAACAGCTGCAAAAGAAAATGAAATTGATCAACTTATCAACCAAGCTCAAGATTCCGACTCCGATTCCCGTTCTTTCATGCAACCCAAGGAATCAAAGCGCAAGCGCGGGCGTCCGAAGAAAACGGATTCTGTCGCTTCTGACACTCAAGCGGCTGAAGCGCAAGTTCAGGAGACTCAGGCGCAACCATCGCCCGAAGTAGATTTTAAAGAGCCGTGCATCATGCTTTTTAACGTGCTTTCAGGCGTGCTTGTCAAGCAGACGAAACTTCCCGATATGGCGCTCGCGCCTGAAGAAGTGACCGGGCTTGGGAATGCGTGGGGAGCGGTGCTCAACAAACGAATGCCTGATTACCTGAAGGAGAACGCTGATATCATCGCCGCAGGGAGTGTCACGCTTGTGGTTGTGATGCGCCTTAAGAACGTTCTTGACGTCGAAGTCGAGCGGCGCTTGAAAGAACAAGAAGCGCAAACTATCAACATTGAGAAGGGGATCGCGTCATGAAAAAAGAATATACGGTCATTTGGGGCAATAAAAAAATAACTATTCACTTTATGAGCTTAAAAGATCTCAAAAAATTCGTGAAGGGTGTTTTGGATATGGAAGATGAGTTCGCTTTCGCCAAAATATTCAAGCAAGAGGCGAAAGTTGAAAGCAGAAAAACAAGCGATTGGCGGAATTCAAATCCCAAGAAAAAAGATGAATCAAAAACCGTCTGAAACTTTCATCACTCCCAAGTTTCATTGTCCCTCTTGCCAACGAAACTATTTAAGATCCATGAGACCTGAAATCTATCGGGAACTTAAGAACGCGAATCGTGTACTCATTCAAGGATTGATTCCTATGATTTGTGACGGTTGTGTGGAGAGGCGAAACAATCGCGATGAAAAATGATTATATTTTGCCGTGTAATCTGAAACGCGGATTCCGACTCGGGGTGGCGCTGAAACCTGGAGATAGCGATGATGCCGTTATAGCTCGAATATGGGCACGGTGCGTGATCATCGGCGGCAAGGCTATATGCTCATAACGGTATTCGGTCGCCGTGGATCGGGAAAAACCACGATGATTCGCCACATGATACCGCTTCAAAAACGTCCGGTTGTTGTGATCGATATCCTTGGCAACTTCCAAAACGACGATTATCCCCATGTGACAACGCATTCACATATAGAGGCGCTTTCAGAAATAAAATCCTATGTTCATGAACCCAAAAAACATCCAGGCATTATTGTGGTTTTCGATTCTAACATGGATCGTTGTGTGGACTACTTGTCATCTGCCCTTTGGAAAATAAACGGTGGGACTTTGGTAATTGACGAAGCGGACGCGATTTCAATTCCGGAATCGCCATGTTTCGATGAGGCAATTCGGTATGGTAGAAATCACGGTATCAATCTCATCACAGGGTGCAGGCGCCCTGCAGAGTTATCTAAAAACATTACCGCAGGGAGTGATTTGGCGTTGTGTCTCACGACGCACGAGCCACGAGACATCGAATATTATTGTGACTTTTTGGGTGATGATCTCGCCGCGCAATTGCCAACACTTAAGCCGCATCATGGGGTGTATCGGGATTTTATCAACAAACGGTCTGGGACTTTCAGAAGTGACGCCTCAGGAAAAATGCATGTCATCACGAAAGTTTCAAGACAGCCAAAAGCAAAACAGCTTGAATTAGTTAAGGAAACTCAAATTTCGTGCGGAAATGATGAAGATATCGATACAGATGTTGTTTAGTTTCGTCCACCGTAAAAACGAAAATAACCTTGAACAAGCTTGTTATCACCATGAATAACGTCCAGCAATTTTCCGTGTTCAAAAATTTTAAGTTCAAATTCTTCGCCACAATCGCGGCATGTGTCGGCGTTGACGACAAAATCAAATATGAAATCACGTTCAATTTTGGAAAAAAGCGTGCTCCCACACTCACAATTCCAGTAATACCCATCCAAAACATCACTCGTTTTTCCCTTGAAAAACCGGGCATTTTCCGGGATCTCTAAAAATTGCTTTCCACATTTTCCGCAGGTTTTCATCCCTCAATTATAACACGCCGCACGGTAAACAAAACAATTCTATTCTAAACATTTGTTCACATATCTCCGAAACGGGGTTATGATCTTAACACTGTTAGTCGAAAATCAAATAAACCAAAAATGAGAGGAAAAACCCCTATGTCCGCTAAACACATTGCTACTCAAGCCCTGATCACGTTCGTTGTCATCGCGATTGTCGGACGCGTGACGATGCTAAAAACCCTTGCCGGTTTCCAGGCCACAAGCTGAAAAACGCCTCTTAATCCAGGGAAAAACTCCGATTAAGATCCAAACGAAAAAACCATTTAAGAGGATATAAAATTATGATTCGCGAAAGACGAATTTCCACCCCTGCTTTCACGGCGG
>PSRQ01000025.1 GCA_003176165.1 Candidatus Cerribacteria bacterium 'Amazon FNV 2010 28 9' | reverse complement strand
GTCGCTTTGCGCACTGCTTTCTTTGCAGTCTTTGAAGCCTTCTTCATATCTTTTTCAACTACTTTCTCAATTTTCTTTGCTTCACTGACAACTTTCTTGCGATTTCCTTCATCGGACAAAAATACACCAACAGCACCTGCGACAACACCAGTGACAGCACCGATGAGTGTCCCTACTCCAAATCCCATTGATTTATTTTTTTGGGCAGCCATACATTCCTCCGTTCATTTTCCACAATTCGGATACTATTAAATTAATAATGGAAGATTTAAAAAAAGATTGCAAGTAGAAGAATACGAATTTACAGCATTTTTTTCTTGTTCCATGCACGCAAAAAAGAAAAAAGTAAAACCACTCCAATGATACAAATCGCAAGTACTCCGATTGAAACGAGCCACAGGCTTACATGTCCCTGACGCAGCTCAAACCCAATATATGTATAAAGCGCGGATTCCAAAATAGTTCCCCCTATCGTCGCGATCGTAAACGAAACCACATTCATGTGCGCCAGCCCCGCGATAAAGCTAATGATATTAAACGGCGATGACATCGTGAACCGCGACACAAACACAGCAAACACTCCATGCTCATGCACATACTCCACGGATCGTTGCCAAAAACGGCGTTGTTGTAGTCCTTTGAAAAAACGCTTTCCAAAAAAAAGCGAGATGACATAGGCAGCAAGCGAACTAATAATCTGTGATAGCCAAATGAGTAAAAATCCTGGGACAAAACCAAACAGAGCTCCTGCTGCCAACTCAATGATGGGAGTGGGAAGCGGCAACACAGGAATCACGGTGCTGATGAGCATCAGCACAAAAATTGCGATGGGAGCCAAGCTTCCATATGAACTCGTGTATTGTTCAAACCGTCGTAGTGTCGAGCGCCGAATGAGTCGGGGATGATGAATAGAAAAGTACGCAACAATCGCGAGGATGACGAATCCAATAAACACATACACAAGCCAACGATGGGGTAGTTTGGACAATGGTTGAAATTGTGAATTGTTTTTCACCGTACTTAGTATACCGCGAAAACCTCTTTCAAAGACAAGAACGATTTTGAAATCAGAAATTAAAAAGTATTCTACGTATTGCGTGTAAAGATAGCCCGCTACTAAATGGCGACTGGCAAGCTGAAACATTAAAATAAGCCTATATCTTGATATTTGTAATCATAAAGGATATAATGAGCCATATGAATGAATCTTTCAATCAAGCACGTTTTCAAGATATAGAAATCGTCCGTAACCAGATGCTTACCGCACATACCCACAAACGTCTGAATTGGACGCATATTTCAGAAGAGAGCCCTACAGAACATGTTGTACTCACACCTGCTTTGCTTGGATTGCTGTTGGCAGGTCTTCCTATGGCAGAGAAAATTGGCAGCAACACAACTGCATGTCTTGGAGCACTGGCTTGGCTAACATATATCTTCGTTTCGGGTGACTCATTTTTAATAGGATATAGAGAAACTAAAGCAAGAATCATAAATGCTGTACACGCAGCGGCAATTAATAAAGGTGTAAATGACTTTCTCCATGCTGAATACCATACAAACTAAATACTTAAAGTTTAATGCACACACCATATCACACAGTAACCTTAAACTTAGTTATATAATAAATAAACATATGAAAAAAATATTGTTCGCTTCTTTATTTACTCTTGCCCTATCTACTATCTGCGCAACTCAAGTTCATGCGCAGGTTGACTATGCTTCTGTTACAGAAAAGATTCATTATACCTACCCAAATGCACAGACACAGAATACAAAAGGTGAATGGGTACCTATAGTAGCTCCTTTGATAAAGGGATCACAAACGCCCACACTCAAAATGTACATATATTCCGATTTGGCAGAGCGGTTTGCACAACAGTTTTTTATGCAAACTTTTCCTCAATTACTTGATAAATACGGCTCGAGTATCCAATTTATTTATGTTCACGATCCTGCTGGATCAACTGAAGAATTGGGAATTCGCACAGAAATGATTGGACAATGCGCTGGAGAACAACAACAATTTTGGACAAATGTTGATTCGATCATTGCACACTCATCCACATTGCAAGATGTAAACAATACCACTTATCTTCAAGGTGTTGATCAAGCGAAATTAAAACAGTGTCTTGATGAACCAATCATCCATGGTGTCGTTGCAACTGCCAACCAAGATGCACTTATCGCAGGAGTTCAAGCTATTCCTACCTTTATTATTCAAAAAGCGAGTGACCCACAAGGATATGCAATCAAGCTCTCTGGAGCACAAAACATCAGCCTTTTTGATCAAGCTATTGCAGAAGAACAAGGTGTGGATTCCGCGAAACAACAGATTACTCAACTACAGCAACAAGTAGCGTCGCAATCGCAAGAGTTGGCAGCTTCAGCACAGCAAGTTTCACTGTTACAAACAGAAATAAATGCACTTCAAGGATTTATAAATAACCTACTGAAACTGCTTCATTTGCGATGATAGCTATCATCCTATCCTGTTAAAATAACAGTATGCCTTGGCAGTTATATTTGATCGCCAGTATTTTTTTCATTTCACTCAATGGACTGTGGCACAAAAGTCTCATGAAGGGGGACAATTCAGATCCGAAAGCTCAAACAGTTGTCTTCTTGAGCGTGGGGGGAATCTTTGTATTGCTTCTTTCCTTGTTGCAAGGTGGTATTCATCTCCAATTTTCACCTAGTCTCTTGGCGAATTTTGCGATCGTTGGTGTCTTTTCAACCATTGCCTATGTATTGAGTTACCGTGCATATCAATTAATCGGCGCGGGAGAAATCGCGATTTTTCTTTCAACGGGGAGATTGTGGACAGTCATCGGCGCGGCACTGTTTCTTCACGAAGTGTTGACACCAATTCATATTCTCGGAACACTCATTATTCTTTTGGGTATCGCGATTGCATTATATGATCAGAAAAAATTTAAACTCAATCAAGGCGTTGTTCTTGTCTTGATTGCCGGATTTCTCAATGGATGTAGCGATGTCAGTGGGTATCATATTTTACAGAGCATGGATGCACCAACCTACCAAGTGATCGTTCAATTTCTTCCCGTTCTGCTTATTCTCATGTTTTTTCCAAAAACTATTAAGAAAATCAAGTATTACTGTACGAATGAGAGAGCGTTAAAAATGACCCTATTGGGAATTGGTGACGCGTTAGGGATGTTGTCTCTCTATCTTGCGTATCAAGCAGGAGGAAAGGCTTCCATCATTAGTCCGCTGAGTGCAACGCGAGTGATCCTCACGGTGGCTTTAGCAGCTCTTTTTCTCCATGAAAGAGATCGTTTGGGAAATAAGTTAATAGGAGCAGTTATCACCATTGTTGGCGTGATGTTTTTACTATAGAGGGGAAAAGTGGGGTGCCTGACGGGCTACGATCCCGCTACCTCCGCTGCCACAGAGCGGCGCTCTACCAAATGAGCTACAGGCACCATGAGTAAGAAGCCTATTATACCAAAAAAATGCTAGAAATCCCCTTGAAACCGCCATTTTGAGGTATAATAAGGAGAATTGCTCCCGTAGCTCAATTGGATAGAGCAGTTCCCTTCTAAGGAAAAGGTTGTGCGTTCGATTCGCGCCGGGAGCACGTATGAAAAAGTCACTCTTGAAGAAATTTACCATTACCCACCTTTTTCTCATCCTTGGTGGCGGCCTTTTTATTGCCTTACTATTTATCTTTTTGGTGGTCAATCACCCTACGCAGTCCTCAATAAAAAGCACTTCTTCAACGGTCACTTCTCAACTCTCAACCACAATTTCTACGCCTCTGCCTACTCCTACACCTAAACCCACTCCTCTGTCATTTGCTGACATGAGCAAACTCTACGGTCCATGTGTGCAACTTCCCACCCTCATGTACCACCACATCCAAGATTTAGGGATCGCGAAGACAGAGGGGCACGCGTCACTCACTGTCGATACTAAATATTTTGCACGTGACATGCAGTACTTGAGTGATCACGGATACAGTGTACTACCCATGACCTCCCTCATTTCCTTTTTTGATAATGGCACACCAATCCCGAAAAAATCCGTCATGATTACCATTGATGATGGGTACGATGATTTTGGAACTGATGCTGCACCAATCCTCGCCCAGTATCATTTCCCTGCAACGCTCTTTGTCCCAACTGGTCTTGTTGAAAACCCTGGGTATTTACATTGGTCGACGATCACATCCATCGCAGCTTCTCAACCCATCCTCATGGCCAACCATACATGGTCACATCACAATATGGAGGCAAGTCTCTCAGTTATTCAGCACGAAGTAACAACTGCAGAAACACAATTAGAACAACATGGCCTCGACAATCCTAAAGTCTTCGCCTATCCCTATGGACTGACGAGCCCAACAGCAATCAATTTCTTGAATGGACAGGGATTCAAACTTGCATTTACCACTGTCTACGGCAATATTTTGTGCAAACAACAACGGCTCACACTTCCACGTGTTCGGATCGGTAATGCCCCGCTTTCCAGTTACGGATTGTAATAAAATTTCATTGGACAGTTTTTTCTCTTCCCCGTATACTGAAGGACATGAATGAAGCAACTTACCATCAAGTGATCATCGTCGGAGCTGGTTCAGGTGGACTTTCAGTCGCGTGCTCACTTCAAAAACAAGGTATTAACGATGTACTTGTCATCGATGAAGGTGAGGTCGGACAAGCATGGGCCAACTATCCACCAGAAACACATCTTCTTTCCGAAACCAACGATCAAAAAGACGAGAACATGATCGATGATGTTCCTCTCAAAGAGGTGTGTCCAAATATTCCACATCCATCTCACATGATGTATCAAAAATATTTACAAGAAGTCGTCAAACGACATGAGTTAAACGTGCTCTCTTATACCAGAGTTGAACGTGTGGTCCGCAATGAAGAAACAGAAAACTGGACACTTTTCGCAGCTAACAATACAACATTTTCTTGTACTTATCTCGTATGGGCAGCAGGGATGTATTCCACCCCCAATGAGTGTCTATCAACCAAACACTGTTATATCCATTACTCTCACATCCAAGATTGGAGCAATATCACCGACAAAGAAATTTATGTCGTGGGAAGCGCAAATGGTGCTACAGAAGTCGTGATGCAGCTCGCGCGCCCTGGTCGCAAAGTCTACTTGCTCTGTTCTAAAACATACGACATTCCTCTTCCCATCGATTGCCTATGGAAAGAGAACATGCAGTTTGTCAAAGACTTAGAAAAACAAGGGTTAGTTGATATTATCGAAAACTTCCGCACTAAAGATGTGAGTCACGACGATCTTGAATATATCATCACGGGTGAAGATGGCACCATCATTCACGCACCGACACGCCCAATCATGTGTATTGGATTTTTACCAAATATCGAGCCGGTTCACGAATTTGTCAGTGAAACAAAAGATCAACACGATGCAATGTTGGAGCTTGATGAGCATCACGAATCAAAGAAACATACCAACCTTTACTTTGCCGGAGCCATTGGTAAAAGCACAAGCGAAGAGGGATTTATCCGAGGATTCCGTGAGTACGCACACATCATCGCAGAAGATATTAAACAAAAAAGTGATCACTCTAACAAATGAGCATGATCATTATACGTCAGCAATCCCCAACCATTTTCAGTAGTGTATTTGAATACAGTTATTCCCGTATTCACAGTCCACAATTTTTGTTTTGCTCTTTCATATTCTTTCGAAGAAAAATCGTCTTCAAACATCAATAACCCAACTAAACAACGAATAACAAAGCCGTGAGAAACTAACACAATATTCTCTTCTTTTCTTTTTTCAAGCAATGGGAAAATATGTGAAATGCGTTCTATAAAATCAGAATTATTTTCTTCATCACTATAGTGATACGACTTATCATGAAGGTTCTCGTCAATTGCTTTCCACACGTTACTTGTAGATTCGTGTTCCCATGAAAGATTATCTATTTCACTTGGATGACGCTGCTCTGCGAGCAACTCAAGTGTTTCAAGATTTGCTCTTGTTACTGTTTGAACTTCTTTCGCTGTTTGCTGCGCACGAGTCGCAGGACTGGCCAAAATAACGTCAATTGATGTATGCGCAAATCGTTTGGAAACCTTTTCTGCTTGGTCTAAACCTATTTCATTCAATGGAGTTTCCAGTGTTTGATGAAGATGATTCACGTTACCGTTGGTTTGTCCATGTCGAACCAAATAAATAGTCATATTTCTTCTTTGCGAATTCTTTTTGAATAAATATCAATTTCTGTCATCCTGAAACATCACAAGCGCAGCGAAGTGATAAGTGAAGGATCCTCTGAAAAGGCATCGAACGCTATTCGTAATAAGCTCATACTACCCGAATAGAAGATTCTTCGCTTGTCCCGTCCGCCGGCTGGCGGACTAGGACGTCTCAGAATGACAAGGTTTTTATTTAGCAATATCAACAGCTCTCATTTCCCGAATGACAGTCACGGTTACCGTACCAGGGTACGTCACTTCATTTTTGATGCGATCTTTGATCGTGTGTGAAAGGAGCACCACATCCTCATCATTAGAATGAGCGGGATCAACGATGACACGAATCTCACGACCGGCCTGAATTGCATATGCTTCTTTGACCTTCTCATCACTCTTCGCAATCTCTTCAAGCTTCGTCAAACGCTTCACATACTCTTCATAGTTCTCATAGCGAGCTCCAGGACGTGCACCCGAGATCGCGTCGGCAACATAGACCAATACCGCTTCTTTACTAGAAAATGGTTTGTCTTCGTGGTGTTGTTCTACACAGTCGATCACTGCTTGTGGCATGCGATACTTGCGCAGGAGCTCCACACCCAGTTCCACGTGACTTCCTTCTTCTTCGGTGATCACTTTTCCAATATCGTGAAGCAAACACCCCAATCGCACCGTATCAACATTTGCTTTTACTTCGTGGGCAAGCGCGATACCAATCTTGGTCTCTTCTAGTGTATGCGCAATCATGTTTTGGCCATATGAAAAGCGATATTTAAATCGACCTAACATCGCAATAATGTCGTGTGGCATGTTGAAGACACCCACGGCATGGCACAACTTCTTTCCTTCCTCAAACATGATTTTCTCGATCTCTTCACGTACTTTGTGGACGACTTCCTCAATGCGTGAGGGTTGGATGCGACCATCTTTTACCAAGCGTTCAAGTGACACACGTGCGACTTCACGGCGCACGGGGTCAAAACAGGAGAGACGGACAGTACCTGGTTGGTCATCCAAATCGACGTCCACGCCCGTCGTCTGTTCAAACGAGCGAATGTTGCGACCATCTTTTCCAATAATCTTGCCTTTGACCTCTTCACTTGGAAGATTGACAATCGACACCGTATACTCAGACACATAACTGGTCGCACCGTATTTCATGGCGTCCACCAAAATTTCTTGTGCTTTTCCATCTGCTTCTTCTTTTGCTTGGTTCACTTTTTCTTGGACCATCTCGGCCATTTCACGACCAAGCTTCTTGGAAAGATCATCTAAAATTTGTGTCTTTGCTTCTTCGCGTGTAAGACCTGCGACTTGTTCAAGTTTTTTGAGCAAGTTTTTACGTGTATCTTCCAATTGCTGCGAACGCCCATCCAAATCTCCACGGCGTTTGTTGAGCTCTCGCTCACGGTCGTCGAGTGTCTTTAATCGCGCTTCAATCCCTGCGAGTTTTTGATCAATGGAACGCTCACTTTGCGTCATCTGATCACGCATTTGGCGTAGCTCCTTCTCAGCAGTTTCACGTAGTGACAGTGCTTCAGCTTTCGCTTCGACGATGATCTCACGCGCCCGTGCCTGGGCTTCACGAACCGCAGTATCTATGATGGCTTGCTGTTGTGCAGGATCCACTTTGGGCGCGACGGGTTTTTGAATAACTGGCTTTTCGAGCTTGGCTTTTGGGGAACCTTGTTTCGCGACAGGTTTTGATTGTGATTTATCTCCAGTTTGTGTCAGAGCTCCTGACAAACGACGAAAAAATGACATATGACTCCTTTATATACGTTGCCCCTCCTGCCAGAGGAGGGGTTAGGGGTGGTGGGAGAATACTAGGTATCCCTATCACTTACACCCCACCTGCGTTGCCTTCGGCAAGCAGCCTCCCCTCAACAAAGGGAGGAAAATTATTAAAACTGCTTTGGAAAACAGGAAAACTCGCGCCTAGCTTATATGTGCAGGCGTTTTGAAGTGGCAATCTTGCCAGTTGGCTTCAAATGGTAAAAGTACGACATATGAAATGCGAGTAATTTTCCTTGATTCTTCAAAGTACTTCGTATTGTACCGCTTTTAGGAGTTTTCGTCAATGAAACGGGCAATCTCTGCAGAGGAAAAACCGCCAGCAGCAAGGATCTGATAGAGCTTTCCTTTCCTCTGGAAAGAAGGCAGTTCTGCGAGCTTTTTTTCATACTTTGCTACACGCTTGTGCATCGCAGCAGTGACATCGGCTGGGTCCAATGCAGTGATGGTTTGTTGTATTTTTTCTTTGGGAATTCCTGCCAAAGAGAGCTTGATTTTGAGGAAACGCGACCCTTTGGCCTTATTGGTGACAATGCTATGCGTCAACGCTTCCACATATTTTTCATCGTCGATAAAGCCAAGTTCTTTATAGCGTCCGATCAAGTGTTCGATATCTTCCTCTGAAAGTTGATATTTTTTCAAACGCAATCGTAAATATGAACGCACTTCTGATTCACTGCGAATTCGCAGACCCACATACCGTGCTAGCGCATTGTGTACTCTATCTGAAAGCATGTATTACATTATTCCTCGGGTGTATCCTCTGCCTCTTTAATTTCAAGCGGGGCTGCTTTGCCATCTTTCATCTTTGTACGGACAGCAGACTCGATTTCGGACATCAACTTTGCATTGGTCTCAAGCTCAGTCTTCACTGCTTCACGACCTTGGCCAATTGTCGCGCCATTGTACTTGTAGAAACTTCCACTCTTTTGCAATACACCCATCTCTGTAGCTACATCGACAATTCCACCACTCTTGGAGATACCCCCCGCATTCATGATGTCAAACTCGGCAATGCGGAACGGTGGAGATACTTTGTTTTTGACCACTTTTGCACGATGTCGACCACCGATGATTGTTTCACTCTCTGTAATGTTGCCAATCTTGCGCATATCAATACGGATCGAGGCGTAAAACTTGAGTGCCTGACCACCTGTGGTGGTTTCAGGATTACCAAACATGACACCAATTTTCATACGCAACTGGTTGGTAAAGATAAGCAGTGTCTTACTCTTATTGATCGCAGCCGTGAGTTTACGCATCGCCTGACTCATCAAACGAGCTTGAGCTCCCATCACCGCATCACCCATTTCACCTTCAATTTCTGCCTTTGGAACAAGTGCTGCGACCGAGTCCACGACGATGATATCAATTCCGCCGGAACGAATGAGCATTTCCGTAATTTCAAGGGCTTGCTCGCCGGTATCTGGTTGGGAAATGAGCAAATTGTCGAGATCCACACCGATGGCTTTGGCACGCATTGGATCAAGTGCATGTTCGGCATCGATGAAGGCAGCTGTCCCGCCAGTTTTTTGCACTTCCGCGATCGCGTGCAAACAGACAGTCGTCTTACCAGAGGCTTCCGGTCCATAGATCTCCACGATTCTGCCGCGTGGAAATCCTCCCACACCCAACGCCACATCCAAGGCGATGGAACCCGTGGAAACAACCGGAATATTTTGCTGCTGGGCCATGGACTCACCCAGCTTCATGATCGCACCCTTGCCATACTGTTTTTCAATTTGACTCATCGCCACACGCACGGCTTCCATGCGTTCATTGCGAAGTGTATTCGCACCGCTTGCGGGAGCAGTTTGACGAGGAACAGTTGTTGGACGCGGTTGAGGGGTAACTGGCATACATTTCCTTCCTAAAGTTTTCTGGTTTCTTTTGGATCATAAAACCACAAAAAAAAATACTTGTCAAAGCGGAAAACTATTGCCCTCCTCGTTGAGGAGGCAGAACACACTCCACATCTCTGACGTTATTTTCTGTCATCCCGGCCGTGGCCCCGCCAACGGTGGGAGCCAAGTAGCCGGGATCTTTTTACAGGCTATGCTTGATTGTCTTTGGTTGAAGTTCGCACATTGAACCGGCGATAAACTTTTTTCTAAAACATAAGGTATAATGACGTTCGTAAAGTCGGGGTGTAGTTCAGATGGCTAGAATGCCAGGCTGGGGGTCTGGAGATCGAGAGTTCGAGTCTCTCCACCCCGACAAAAAAACATATGCCTCTATTTGTCATAGAATCTCGAGAACAATGGATTTCGGAAGTTTTCCCTAATGGGAGACCAACACAATTACCCTCTCAAGAGTATTTAAAAGAGAATCCTCTTGATTGGGTCGCTTCAAGAAAAAGATTACTGGAAATAGCAATACGAAGGGGCGTTGAAGATCAAGCAAAAATGGTTTTGAACGAATACGCTTTTGTTGTCGGTATTGAAAATACATGCTTTGTATTTCTAGAAATTTTCGGAAATATGGTAGCAGACCTTCTTGATGACAAGATTAATTCTTAAATTGGCTTCCTCTACTCTGTTGTTTCAATCCCGCGTACAATGAATACATGCCCTTTTGGAGAAAATCACCTCACCCCACATCCTCATCTGCAAAGAGGGGAAGTTTTGGAGAAGATTTCTGGTCAATTCCACTCACCAAACTCTGCGTGGAACTCGCATGTTCGACCAAAGGACTCACGTCATCCAACGCTCTCAAACGAGTGCAGCTGTATGGGAAAAATGAACTTTCCACGACCAATCAATACAATTTATTCACAGAAATTTTGAGGAAAGTCACCAATCCACTCATCTTGATTCTCATTTTTTCGAGTTCTCTCTCCTTTTTCTTGGGTGACAAAAAAGAATTCCTCATCATCGTTAGTATTTTGTTCATCAGTATCCTCATGGATACATTACAGGAACACAATGCCAATCATGCCGCACGAGAACTCCAAAAGCATGTCCAAGCAACTGCACATGTCAGACGAGATGGAACACTCACTCCACTCCCTGTAACAAAACTTGTCCCCGGTGATGTGATCGAGCTTCAAGCTGGAGATATTATCCCTGCCGATTGCCGCCTTATCTCTTCAACATCCTTGGTGATCAATCAATCAGCACTGACGGGAGAATCTCTTCCCACACAAAAAGACACCAACGCGATTGTCCACGCCAGCACTGCGTTGAGTAATCGAGACAATTGTGTGTTTATGGGCACATCAGTGGCATCTGGATGTGCGAGTGCATTGGTCGTGCGCACAGGCAAACAAACCGCTTTTGGAACCATCGCAAAAGATTTAACCAAACGCCGGCCAGAAACTGAGTTTGAACGTGGAAGCCGTGAGTTTGGAACACTCATTTCTAAAACAGCATTTATTCTTGTCATCGTGGTTTTCCTCATCAACGCTGTGGTGAAACATACGATCGCTGATGCATTTCTCTTTTCTCTCGCTATCGCGATCGGTATGGCTCCCGAACTCCTTCCCGTCATCATCAGCATCAACCTTGCGAAGGGCGCCCAGCGCATGGCAAAACGTTCAACAATCGTCAAACATTTACCGTCGATTGAAATTTTTGGAAGCATGGATATTTTGTGTACAGATAAAACAGGGACACTGACGCAGGATCACATTCGATTGGAGCGATATGAAAATGTGACACAAGATGAAGATCCTTCAGTGCTTCGGCTCGCCGCTCTTCATAGCCGCTTCCAAACAGGTATTCAAAATCCCTTGGAACAAGCTATCCTCTCGCATGAAGTTCATCATGGAAGAGCAAAACGCTTGGGCGAACTTCCTTTTGATTTTACGAGAAGACTCTCATCTGTCGTGATGCAAACAGCCGGTGAAACACTCATCATTTCCAAAGGCGCACCTGAGTCAATTTTGCAACGGTGTACACGAGTGAGCTTTAGAAAACGGAGTAGCCCACTGACAGCAGAACGCAAAAAAGAGCTCGTCACGCGATTTGAAACATTGAGCAAAACGGGATATCGTGTGTTGGCTGTAAGTATCAAACACATCGATGAAAAAACAAAGTACGAAGAAACAGATGAACACGCGATGTCATTTGCTGGTTTCCTTGCTTTCTTTGATCCCCCAAAAGAAGGGGCGAAAGAAGCGATCACCGCACTTGCAAAACAAGGAATTACACTCAAAATTTTAACTGGAGACAATGAGCTCGTCACCCAAAAAATCTGTGATGACTTGGGTGTCGAAGTAGACGGGACTCTCACAGGAGAGGTTATCGAACAATTGGAAGACCAACAGCTCCAAACGAAAATTGAACATACAACCATCTTTGCACGAATAAATCCAGATCAAAAAGAACGCATCATTACACTCTTCAAAAAAAATCATGTTGTTGGATTCTTAGGTGATGGGATTAATGATGCTCCGTCACTTCATACGGCTGATGTTGGAATTTCAGTCAACAATGCAACTGATGTTGCACGTGAATCTGCAGACATTATTTTGCTTAAGAAAAGCTTAAGCGTGCTTCACGAAGGAGTAATCGAAGGGCGAAAAACATATCAAAATATCATGAAGTATATTTTGATGGGAAGTAGTGCAAATATTGGGAATATGTTGAGCATGGCAGGAGCATCGCTTCTCCTTCCATTTTTACCGATGCTTCCAGTCCAAATTCTCCTCAATGACTTACTGTATGATATGTCGGAATTGAGTATCCCAACAGACAATGTCGATGAAGAAACCATTGAAAAACCACGCAAATGGGATGTGAAGTTTATTCGCAAATTTATGATCGTGTTTGGATGTGTCAGCTCACTGTTTGATTTTGTGACGTTTGGAGCGATGACATTGTTGCACATTAACTCACCTTTGTTTCAAACCACTTGGTTTATTGAATCACTGTGCTCACAAACACTTATTATCTTCGTCATTCGCACGCACAGAATTCCTTTCTTAAAGAGTAAACCCAGTCCGTTGCTTATCGTTAGCTCACTGTTGGTTGTGATGTTTGCACTCCTTTTGCCACTTACAACATTGCGATCTCTTTTTTCATTCGCAGAACCTCCTGTATGGGATTATCTATTGATCGGTGCAATTATTATTGCGTACGTACTCCTCACAGAAACAGTGAAATCAATATTTTATAAAAGACTTTCTACATCCATGTCTTAATCACTTGTGCCGTCGTATCAGTGCGCAGAGTATATGCACCGGTACAAGCGGGGATAAAAACTGAATTTCCTTGTCCTACAAAAAGGGTCGTACTTCCTGCTTGGATAGAAATATCACCACGTTTGACAAAGAGATGGTGAAAGCTTTGTTGAGCATCTGTCGTGCATTCACTTCCCGTGTATTCTTTTGCAAATGAGAACTCACATGCACTGTAGTGAAGCGTTTCAAATAATGGAATTTTTTCAATCCCATCGGAGGGCACCACAATACTCTTTTTCATATACATCATTGGATCATTGTGTACTTCATCGATATCCAACGCTTGAAAATACTCATTAATATGAATTGGTCGCAAACTTCCATCATCACCAATTTTTCCCTTATCAAAACTGCGCAATGTACATTCGTTGTCCATGACATCCACTTGTACTTCGTACACAATATTTCCGTTTTGGATTTCTGCTCCCTCTTCCCACGAATGATGAATACCTCCAGCGGATAAATCGACAATGGTTCCAGCATCCACAGTCAATTCATTCACATATTGATAAGGTGAGTATTGAGTAATAAAACTTGCTAACTCTTTCCTCGCTTCTGAGATTGACAAGCCTTTACCCTTAACGCTTGACGCTAATTCATTGGCTTTCATTTCAATTTCTTTGCATACTTTTTTGTATGCTTCCACATTCAATGGTTTTTTCAACCCAAGGGTCACTTTTCCTTTCTCAAAGAAATACCAACTCTCCGGCTTTGGTTTCCAATGATTAAACTCTGCTCCGGGATGAACATGTACCTGAAATGAATTTCCTTTTGCCTGCGTAAACTTAATGAGCAATGGCATTTTTTTATGTGCGCTGCTTACTTTTTTGCCCAAAACATGTTCAGGATCTTGATCAATGAGTGATGGGAGCGAAAAAAGGCTCGAACGATCCCCAACCACTTCAACAACATCACCCAACTTACTATCTGCAATTTCGACAGGAAGCTTTCCAGAGCGTTCCACTGAAGAAAGTGACGATGTTCCCGTCAATTCATAACTCTGTCCAATCATCATCGACTTCACACTTTCGTCTTCAATTTTTTTATGCGACGCAATATATGTGCCTCCCCACGTGAGCTGAGGAATGAGACGGTGCGCAATGAGATAGGGACGGATCAACATAGAATTCTAGCGTTTAGCGTCAAGCGTTAAGAACTAAACAGTCCGCTTCACACTTAACCCCTTACTCTTTCATGCTTTGCTTAAACCAATCGACCCACGGGTTTGGAACTGGATCGACATTGTTTAAGAATGCTAAATAGAACGCAGCATAGGTTCCTTTGAGAAGCAGCTCAAATACCTGCCCCAACTTGGAGTTCGACGCAATGTCAATGCTCATGTACTCACAATTATTTTTTTCAATGACTTGCTTGGTAAGTTGCATGCGTTTCTGAATAGAAGGGCTGTACAACTTGGAATCTGCAAAGATGAAAAACAAATCGCGCTCGTTGATTTTGGGGAATTGTAAACCTTCCATCAAATGATGATTCAGTTCGGGTACCACACGATACTCAGAGTACGTTTTGGCTGTTTCGTTGAATGCATTGGCCACCACGTGACCCGCCCCTTCCAAATGTTGCGCAACTACAACAATTGGCAATCGATCCAAGCAGTCATACGCCAGTAACTTTGAGGCGTTTTTTTCACGTGAAACAGATACACTTACCTCAAGTTGAATCTGTGCAATATCTGCCAACAATGCTTGATACATTCCCTCATCGATTTTTAATATGCCAGCTCGTTCTAAGACTGCCATCTGACCAAACACAGAGTACCCCAGCGCATAGCGCGGGGTATTACACTGATTAAATGTCGGCGTAAAAATGTATGCAGGATAGTTATTTGACTTCAACCACTCACCCAATTTTCCGCCACTGGTTAACCCACACATGTGCGCGCCTTTTTTCTTTGCATCTTCTGCTGCAGACAAAGTTTCCTCTGTACTTCCAGAATAACTGGAAAGTAACACAAGCGTGTGCTCATTGACCCAATGTGGAAGGGTGTAATCGGGAATGGAAAAAACAGGAACGGTCAACTCATCAGCAAACAATGTTGCAATGACATGTGTTCCATATGCGGATCCCCCCATGCCAGCCACGACAACAGAGGTCACCTGTCTGTATGAGTCGGGGAACTGTAACGAGCGTGTTGCTTCCCACACTTGTTTGATTTGACTTCCCAATTGTTCGATAGAACCTAGTCCATTTTTGGTATCAATTTTTGCAAGCTCTTCGCGCGAATCAAGAATAGTAGCCATGATTGCTCCTTTTTACGCAGATACACCGGTATATGCACTAAATGATGAACCATACGCTGCTTTAAATGCCTCATCAAACTTTTGAATTGGGTTACTTCCAAGGAATGTAGACAACTCTGCAAACTTTGCCTGTTTTTGATCGACAGGCAAATCTTTGATTGCGGCCAATTGCGGTTCAATCTCAAAGTAATGCATTTTGTCTGCGAGCGGCAATTGCCAGAACAGCAAGAATCCACGATCCGGAAAATCGACACCCACACATTTGTAACATACTTTCATGAAGGCTTTTTCAAGTCGCTTCACGAGCTGTTCCATTTGGTCTCGCACTTCACTTACTCTTTCAATGGCAAACGGCTCACTTCCTATCTCGTAATACATTTTGATTTTGGGTTCGGTTCCCGACGGGCGTACGGTCACTTTAATGGATGTGGTCCCTATCACTGGGGAAAAACGAAATACTAAGCCATTCTTCGCTGCTTTGTCCGTTTCCGACACAAAGGGTTTGCGATCTGCCCAATCTTCCATCGATTGCATGACAAATTCACCAAAGGAAAGATCCTTGCCCGTACGCAGTCCATTTTGAATTTGCTGAATTTGTGCCATTCCTTCCGCCCCTGGCAAACGGATCTCTGTTAAGTAATTACGGAAGTACCCATATGTGGCGTACGTTTCTTCCAAGTAATCGATGAGTGTTTTGCCTTTTTTCTTCAGCTCTGCAGAAAGTTCGGAGAGCCAAATAGCCGCCACGACAGCATCTTTGTCACGCACATAATTGCCAGCAATATATCCATGACTTTCTTCACATCCCATCAAAAATTCATCGATACGTCCAGCTTGCTCCAACTTGTTCATTTCCTCACCAATAAATTTAAAACCCACGAGAAGATTGCCGATGATCTCAACGTTATGTTTTGTACAAATGCTCGTGATGAGGTTGGTCGTCACATCTGTTTTAATAATGACACCTTTCTTCCCTGCCAACGTTGGCTTCTTTTTTTCAATAACATAACGAGATAACATACCACCGATTTCATTGCCATTAATAAATTTCCAAACACCCTGATGTTTGACCATGACACCAATACGGTCAGCATCCGGATCGCTATTGAGAATGATGTCCGCGCTCGTGCCCTGAGCAAATGCGAGCGTAGAGTCAAACGACTGAATGACTTCGGGGTTGGGAATATTGAACGTCACATGTTCAAATTTGCCGCTGGGATTGGACGTGTTGGGATCAACTTGCACACGGAAACCCAATTTTTCCAACACTTTTTGAACGGATGTCGAACCGCACCCATGCAGTGGAGTGTAGACAATATCAATATCGCGCTCACTGGAAAGTGACAATTTTGTACACGTATCAATGTACGCGTTATCAACTTCAGTTCCAACAAGCTGAATCAGTCCTTGCTGCTTCGCATCTTCGAAAGAAATCGTTTTGATCTCAATGACATGTTGTGTCACTTCGTCAACCAACTCTTCATCATGTGGAGGGATGAGCTGGCCACCAAACTCGTCATACACTTTCTTTCCATTGTGTTCCGGTGGATTGTGACTGGCGGAAAACATATCACCCGACACACATTTCAAGTAGCGAATGGCAAATGATAATTCAGGGGTCGTGCGGAACGTCTCAAAGAAAAAGACTTTGATTCCATTAGCTGCATAAACCTCCGCCGCCGCTTGGGAAAGATCTTTGCCGTTTAAGTTCAGCACTGGATTGGGTAATTTCGGATCAAAATATTTGTTTCCTGTAAAAACACGGACGTCGAAGGTAAGTACGACACCACGGGTTTTGGCTGCGTCACCATATTTTTTCAGTAGATATTGAGAGTGTCCCTGCGCCGAAGATTGGATCGTCCATACGTTGATACGATTGGGACCCACTCCCACTTCACCACGACGTCCACCCGTTCCAAACGGAATGATTTGATAGAAACAATCGAGAAGATAGTCAAAGTGCTGTGCGAAGATGAGATGTTCGAGTTGAGGAACATATACGCTAAATTGTGGGTCAGTCAACCACTGCTTTAAAAATGTGAGTGCAGATTGCTTGTATGAATCTCCAACTTTAACGGTTGAAAATCCCGCCTCTGCGTCCTTCATAAGTTGATTGACATCCATACGCGCCTCCTTGTTGAGTTAACAACAAACGTGGATTCCATCCTAAACCTGCGCCAACCAAAGATCAAGCTGCTGAGTCAGGGTCAATGGTGATCCACTCGTTTTCACTTGCTCATCAATGAGTAGCAACTGTTCATGCAATTTGAGTAATTTTTCTAGGGTAAACACTTTTGCTTGTTTTTCCAACTTCCCGCGCATAAATGGAGCCCCGACAAATGTCCCATCACTTTTAAGCTGTAAAAGCTGTCGAACTTGCCGCACGATCATCGCAAAAATAAGGGGCGCTTCTTCACGTTCAAGGATGTGATGAAATTGTTCATACGTGAGCGCAAGTGGAACTACCCCAATTTGTTCTAAAAAAGAAAAGAGAATTTGAGGATACTTGAAGAGCTGAATTTTTACTTCTTCTCCTCCCCTCCTCTCCGAGGAAGGGGTAGAGTGAGGTGATGTAATCGCTTTCAACTGCGTAGCCGTCAGCACTTTTGTCTCTGCGAATATGACGTCAATAGAAGAAGGAGTGTTTTTTTGTAGCCAAGTAACCAATTCATCTTTTTTCCTACTCTTTACACTACTCAAAAATCCTTCAATGATAACTGTCTTTTCGGGTGCAAAGAGAAGATCTGTGCCTATGGCCGTTTCAAGCTCTGCTTGTGTGAGCTTTTTCCCATCCAGTCGCACAACCTCGCGCCCGTTTTTTTTCGCGGTTTCAATCACCGTCGCGCGCGCTTGTGCAATTTTTCCTTCATCATCGCCATGGAGAATGGTGAACATAATCACCTTGTATTAATCCTCTTTTCCGCTCTTTGTTACTTTCTCACCACGAACATTTTGACCCAACTGGCGATCCACTTCATGAAGAGCTGCGTTCACGGACTTTCCACTTTCGCTCCCCATTTGTAAAACGTGAGACCTCTTTTTCAACAGGGCTGCAAGCATATTCGGGTCTATTTTTTTCTTTTCGGAAATATCTGACATATAGGAGAAGTATACCAAATGAAAAAACCTCTCACCACTTTGCAGTAATGAGAGGGTAAAGACTAGCGATGGATCAGAAAAAGCGCAACCAGCACAAAAAGGAAACAGCAACTGATAATTGCCATTATAGCGAAGGCTGCACAACTCTCCGGCCCACCAGCAAGTATAACGAATATCCCCAAGAACTTCCGAATTGCTTTCTCAAAAAAGCCACCCATGTTTTTACCTCCGGTGACATATTGAGCAATTGAAGAATTATACGCTGAAGCATCCCATAATTCAATTGTCGGGGTGGAGGGACTCGAACTCTCGGCCTCTTGCTCCCAAAGCAAGCGCTCTAGCCATCTGAGCTACACCCCGAATTAGAAATATATTATATCACTTCTCTCGTCATCCCTGACGCGGATGATCCTGAGTTTAGGATGGATCATTCCGAGTATCAGGGATCTTTTGCAAGGAGAACTAAAATTTCACCTTAAACGATAAAACAAACTAAGTATCGTTGAAAGATCCCGGCTACTTGGCTCCCGCCGGTTAGCGGGACCACGGCCGGGATGACGGGAAAATTGTGGCCCGGGAGGGGGTCGAACCCTCACGAGATTGCTCTCACAGCATTTTAAGTGCTGCGTGTATGCCAATTTCACCACCGGGCCAATATAAATACAACAATATCGAATACGTTCTTTACTTTTTAAACGCTCTGGTTCGTCAGTTTCATCAGCCTACGTCCCGCCATGGCGATTTCCCTATTTTACCACTTTTTCGCCTTGCAGGAGACTCATCATTTCGCGTACCATTATCTCATATGAATCCTGTGGTGAAGATCAACAGTGGGTCTTTGTATGGTAT
This sequence comes from Candidatus Cerribacteria bacterium 'Amazon FNV 2010 28 9', assembly GCA_003176165.1. Classification (GTDB taxonomy): domain Bacteria; phylum Patescibacteriota; class Microgenomatia; order UBA1400; family UBA12028; genus PSRQ01. Next base: position 4,064 of record PSRQ01000025.1, on the reverse strand, counting down.
TGACGCCAAAGAGGTCCATATCGAGGTCGGCACTTCGGGTGGAAATTTGCCTCATTTCGATATCGTGGGACTGGGTGATAAAGCTATCGATGAAGCCAGAGAGCGGGTCAAATCAGCCATTCGCCAGGCTGGTTTTCAATTGAGTGCCATGAAAATCGTGGTCAATCTCACGCCTGCGTATATTCAAAAGCAAGGCACACAATTTGACCTCGGAATCGCACTTGGACTGCTCGCCAGCCAAGGAGATATTCCTTCACCAGAATCCAGCCTCCTCTATATTGGAGAACTTTCTCTGAATGGGGATATTCAACGTATCACTGGAGCCCTGCCATTTGTATTATTAGCTAAAAAGTTAAAGTTAAAAGGAATTGTCTTTCCCTACGATAACTTGCCTGAAGTGGCCTCGGTTACAGGTATTGCGCTGTATCCAGTCAAACACCTCAAGGAAGTCATCCAAGGCTTTACTACTGCACAACTCCCGCTTCCCTTTTCCCCCGTTCCATTTGAACCGGTGCTTGTCGTCAGTGAAGGAACCAATTTTGCTGACATTCATGGCCAAGAAATAGCCAAACGCGCACTAGAAATCGCGGCCGCAGGAGGCCACAACATCCTCCTTTCAGGCGTGCCAGGTGCCGGAAAAACGCTGATGGCACGGTCTTTTGTGAGTATCATGCCACCGCTCACTGAAGAAGAAGCCCTGGAGCTTACCCAGATCTACTCTGTGGCAAGTGCTCTGGGTGAGGACGGTGGACTAGTTCGTACTCGGCCATTTCGCTCTCCACACCATACCACAAGCTTGGTAGGCCTCATTGGTGGTGGAAGTAAACCCAAACCTGGAGAAATCTCCCTTGCACACCGTGGAGTACTGTTTTTGGATGAATTTGCAGAGTTTCCACGCATCATGCTCGAGAGTCTACGCCAACCACTCGAAGATGGACATGTCAGTATCGCTCGCGCTTCGGGAAGTATCCGCTATCCGTCTCGTTTTACCCTCATCGCAGCCGTCAATCCCTGTCCGTGCGGCTACAAGGGATCACGCAAACGACAATGCAGTTGCTCACCCCAAATCGCAGAAAAATATCAGAAGAGATTATCGGGTCCAATTCTTGATCGCATTGACTTGCACGTGCATGTGCAAGAAGTTGAGATCGAAAAACTAGCGATTCATCGTACCCAATCGCAAGAAGACTCCAAAACTATCCAGGCGCGTGTCATTGAAGCGAGAAAACGCCAGCTGAAAAGATTACGAGAAACAGGGACACATACCAATGCAGAATTGACATCTAAACAGGTCAAAATACTCTGCACTCTTTCTGATGCAGCACAGGCAATTTTGCTCCAGGCAACAGAGCGGATGAACTTAAGCACACGCGTCTACTTCAAAATGATCAAGGTCGCGCAAACCATTGCGGATCTAGAAGGAGCGGAAAGCATCCAACCCTCTCATATCAGTGAAGCACTCTCATACCGACCTAGCTAAGTTACGCAACGGGTTTTATCTTTCCCATGGACTCTAAGCGTGCTGCGGCAGCAGAAGGTGGTTGATTTTGAAGATTGGTATTGGTTTTGTGACTGATGATGAGACCTTCGATAATACGGCGCATCTTCAACGCTTTATCCTTAGGTAAATACTCAACAGTAATTTTCTCACGTGTGGGTAATCGGTCATGAATGGTCATCGTTGCGAAAAAGGGAGAGGTATCCACGACTACACTTCCAATATCATCAATGAGAATGCTGTTAATTTCACGCGAGCCAAAAAAAACGGATGTGCTAATGTCTACTTTTTGATGATCGACCGTAATGACAGTCGGAAAAACGCGAAAAGGAAACACTGTCGATATCTTATACAACGCAACAGACGTGACAATAGTTTCTTTTTTCTTTTGTAGAGTATCAAGAGAGTCCGGTTGCATGATGTACCTGGAGACAGAAGATACTGTGTCCATACATACATGCTCTATCCTTTATGTAAGGAAAAAGGGAAAATTGAGTATGAGATACTCAAGACCATCTCCCTATTTTACGCTTCTTTACAAAAATTATTTTTTCTTTGGCATAGCTGTCGGCGCTGGCTTTACGGACGCCTTTGGTGTAGCCGTAGGAGCTGGAGTCGCAGTTGCTGCTGGGGCCGTCGTTGCTACCGGTACAGGGGTCGATGTTCCCATGATACTGTTCAACTTACGCTCGACACGTGAGCATCCAGCTAGTGCGACCGCACTGACTATGACAATAAAAACTGTTTTTTTCATATCCAACCCTTTCTCTTGATTGAGAATACTATATGCAATAGGGAACATTCAAGGAGAAGTTTATGATCTCTTTCGAGTCGGGGGAACATAATTTTTGAGAAAATCGATTGAAGAAGTGCGCGAAGGATCATAGATATCTAGCAAACGATTGAAGGAATGCTGAACTAGAGGTTGGTTCCTCCCTGCTCTGTGATAAACGTACGAGTGATCATCGGGATCAATGAGTGCTAGGTGAGAATAGATGGGCTTACTGCCATTATTATCTGGCTGAACAACGCCGATAATGACACTACTTTCTGGGACTTCATACAGATTTGAAGAAAAACGTTCAATGAGTTGGAGATACTGGAGTGTCTTATTGAGATCTTTGCCTTCGATCTCACGTTCAAGAACCTGTATTCCTGCTAAGAAAAAAGCTGCACTAAAACAATTGACTCCCTTTTTACCACGACGAAAACATTCTTGAATACGATCATCGAGGTGAGAGGCATCAAATGATGCGTACTGCAAACCTAATCGCTGTGAAAACTTCATACCATGATGAAAAGCTTAACGCTTTGGAGATTGCTTGGCACGGCGAGCTTTGCCACCAGTACCAATTTTGCGTGTTTCCTTCATACGAGGATCACGAGTGAGCAAGCCTTTTTTGCGTAGTGTCGCTTTGAGCTCTTCGTTGAGCTTGATGAGTCCGCGAGAAATACCATGAGCAACAGCTTGCGCTTGGGATTTCTTTCCACCGCCAGAGACTTTGACTGAGAATGAAACACTCTTGTCCATTTCAGTGGCAAACAATGGCTCGAGTACTTGACTTCGGCAAATCCAATCACCGAAAAATTCTTGGAAGGATTTGTCATTCACAGTATTTTCACCACTTCCGCGGTAGAGACGAACACGCGCAACCGAAGTCTTGCGGCGTCCCACTGTGGCAATATAGTCACCACGCTTGCCTTTTGCAGGAGCTGCTGCTGGTGCTTTTTTCACGACTTTTTGAATGACTTGTGTTTTCTTTTTGAGAGGCATACAAATTAAATTTCAAATTTCAAAAAACAAATTTCAATAGATGTTTGAATTTTGAACTTTGAATTTTTCTCCTTTTAACTCTTTACTTTCCAAATTTATCCGTATACGTATGTTCGTTTCCAACAAAAACCTTCAACCGTGCCATTCGACGATCTTGTTGTTTATTCTTTGGGATCATTCCCTTGACCGCGTGTTCGATCACACGACGAGGATCTTTAGCCATCACTTGTTCAAATGACAATGCTTTAAACCCACCGGGAATACCAGAGTGTGAGTAATACATTTTGGTGGTTGCTTTCTTTCCAGTCAACACGACTTTTGTGGCATTGATGACAACCACGAAGTCTCCACTATCCACGTGAGGTGTATAGGTCACTTTGTGTTTGCCCATGAGTTTGCGTGCAATCTCGACAGAGAGATCACCCAAGACTTTGCCCTCTGCATCAATAAGATGCCAAGTGCGACGAACTTCTGCTGGTTTTGCTTGATAGGTCTTCATAAATTAATTTACAATTTTCTAATTTTCAAACGTTTTGTAAATTTGTAAATTGAAAATTACGATTTAACTTCCGTTTTTTCCTTCACTTCTTTTGCAACTTTAGCCGTTGCCTTTGCCACCGGTGCTTTGACAGCTGGTTTATTCACCAACTCTAAACGGACCATCATCGAATCATCACCCATGCGCTTCCCCAAACGAGTAATACGGGTAAATCCACTGGTTCGATCCTTCATCGCAGGAGCAACTTCATCAACTAAACGGTTGACGGCAGCGCGTGTCCCAAAGAAACGAGC
>PSRQ01000042.1 GCA_003176165.1 Candidatus Cerribacteria bacterium 'Amazon FNV 2010 28 9' | reverse complement strand
CACAGGGTACAGAAGTTAAAGATTTTTGTTTGGAAAATAAAGGGGCCAGAGAGCGTACACACTCTTCGATTTCTTTTTTGTTCGTTCCCAAACCTCCGGTGGTGATACACAGTCGCAGTGCTCGCTTTTTTACCTGACTCGAGCGTTTATTTTTTCGGCAGGCAATGATACGTGGATCAACAGGAGGACCAGTGATGATGATGCGTTTGGGATCAACTTGTTTTTCGAGCACCGCAGCCTTTTCCAAAAACGCTGTTTTTGTATTTTGGTCGAAGACGCAAAAACGCATCGTGGGAAGTTGTGCGTACTCCAAGTATTGATCACGCACGTGTGGATCAGTGACGACTTGAATGACACGTTTGCCCACTTTCGCCAAAATATTTCCAGCCTCGTAATGAAAGGAAAGGATAGGACGATCAACTTTTTCAAATAAATAGAGCAAAGGCGTGGTGATGGCGTCGGTGATGGGGAGTTTACTGCGCACTTTGGTATCAATGAGATCTTTGACGAATTTAAGCAGGGAATTACGTGCCATCACTTGACCCATTGCTGCAGTAAACTCTACCTTTGACCAATCATGATGTTGGACATAGTTGGTGGGGTCGACGAGCCACGCTTTGGAGGGATCGACATGCGATTTCCACTCTTGCATCGCGACACCTAGAGCCATAGAGTAGTGTGCCCGAGAAAAGAGGACTTCCGCACTTTTGGGATCAGTATCTTTGATATGGTAGGTTTGTTTCAAATCATGACGAAAGCTGGCTGCCACCGTGACCATGGGGATTTTGGTGTGCTCGAGGGCTTTGCGGTCATGCGAGAGCAGTTCGAGATCTTGAATATCGTTCATACCAAAAGGGTAGCATAGTTACATGCGACGTTGTATATTGAGTTTATGGAATTTTCCAGCGAACAACTACAACAATTAAGTAAAGTGGTGAAACAGATTGTTGTCCCATTACATGAAGATATTGCAAAACTACAAGAGGGGCAGAACGTCCTGTCTCAAGAAATAGCCAAGTTACAAGAAGGACAAGCGTCTCTGAAAGACGATATGTTCCAGCTTCGTGTAGAGCAACGGTCACTTTTGCGGGATGTTGGACAAATAAAATCAGAACAGCAAGATATAAAGGATGATGTCTCTCAACTTCAAGAAAACATGACAAAAATCCAAAAGAGACAAGCTGTCATGTTGAAAGGCATTCAGAAAATTAAGAGTGACGCTGCCTATACTGTTAACTTTCTCGATCGTCGAGGGATAAAGCTGGAATCACGAGTTGACCGCCTTGAACACCTGGCGGGTATTGCTTCCACTTGAGGGGTTTCCATAGTACAATAAGCTCTGTTCGCAAAGGGCCGTAGTTCAACGGTAGAATAGAGGTCTCCAAAACCTTTGACGAAGGTTCGATTCCTTCCGGCCCTGCCACGTTCAGTTCACTGCGTTCATGAACGTGGTAAACCACGTGAGTAGTGAACATGAACTGTGGCCTGCTACATTCAGCTCACTTTGCTCGTGAACGTAGTGAACAAAAAGTGAGGATGAATCGTAGCCTGCTACAATTTCTGTATGTATTACTTCTATATTCTTCGAAGTAGTAAAGCAAAGAAACTTTATCTAGGTTCTACTCCTGATCTAAAGGCCAGACTGAAATCGCATAATGCTGGTGAAAACAAAGCAACTAAGCCTTATATCCCTTATAAACTTATTTTTTATTCAGGGTTTATAAGTAAAAAAGATGCCGTTGATTGTGAGCAATACTTTAAGACAACAGCTGGATGGAAAAGGCTTAATAAGATGCTTAAGGACTCATTAGGTCAGCAAGGAAGCGAACATAAAGTATAATTGAAGTATGAAATTAGGAAAATACCAACATTCAAAAACTGGCAATTTGTATCGGGTAATAGGCATAGCTAAACATTCTGAAACACTGGAAGATTTGGTTGTCTATGGATGCCTGTACGATAATCAGAAAAGTAAACTTTGGGTACGACCGGTGAGAATGTTTCTTGAAGAAGTAGAAATAGAGGGCAAAAAAGTGCCTCGTTTCAAGTTTATTGAGGAGTAACATTCATTTTTTCAACAAAAAATTGGTATGAAACACCCATTATTTACATTCATCACATCAAATACAGAGAAGATCGCAACCGCTCACATGTATCTTGATCCACTTGGGGTTCAATTTGAAGCGCAAGGACTTGATCTCGTGGAGCCACAATCGCATTCAATAGAAGAAATCTCACGATATAAAGCCCAACATGCCTTCGACGTTTTAGGGAAACCAGTTGTGGTGACCGATCATGGCTGGTTTATTACAGCACTCCATGGTTTTCCCGGTGCGTTTATGAAATATATGAATGAGTGGTTCACTCCCCAAGACTTTTTGAATTTGATTTCAAGTTATCAAGATCGAACAATTACGAAACGAGAAGTTATTTGTTATACAGATGGGAAAGAAACAAAATGTTTCACACAAGATTTCAAAGGAGTTGTTCTTGATGAACCGAAAGGTGGGGGTACTTCTGCCATGCAAATCGTTTCTTTATCACAATCAGGAAAATCTGTAGGTGAGTGTATTGATGCGGGTATTGACCCAACTGATGGGCAACACACGCTGTGGCGTGATCTTTCAGAATGGCTTAGGCACGCAAAGTAGGATTTCCCACATCCTCCACAAATTCCTGCAAACGAATTCTCCTCGAGTGATGTTTCTTTGATATACTTCCACACATGAATGAATTTCATATTGGTCAACTTGTGTCCGAGCAAATAGGTGAATCTATTGAACATAGTCCTCTTGCAGATCTTCTCCTTGCTCAACTCTCCCTACTCTATGAAGGCTTTCCTCAATGGTTGGAAAAAACGATCCGAGATCTCAATAATGGTAAACGAATTGCGATTGGAGCTTGGGAGAATAATACAGTGTCCCAATTAGAAGGTGTGTGTATTTTGAAACCTGTGGATAGTATCAATTTAGAATTAAAAACTTTGTATGTATGTCCAGACCACAGAGGAAAAATTGTGCAATTATGTGATGGAAGGGAAATGAAAATAAGTCACGCGCTTTTGCAAGCTGCTGACGAATATATACAAACACATGGTTTTGAAGTTGTCTTAGCGGATGCCCCTTCGCAAGATAAGATGATTGAAAAATTACTTTTGCAGTATGATTTTTTGCTATTTGAAGGATTGCAGGAAAAGAATTTTTTCTTGAAAACGTACGAGTAAGTTCTCTTATCTCCAACTAACACCTTCGTTTTCCATTTTTCTTCATTTTTGCTATGATCGGCACACATGATCATTACAAAATCGACTCCATTTACCAAAGCAGAAATGAAAGACCTGCGTGAGCAATTCGACATCTATATAAAAACCGTTATTGATGTTGAGAAAAAGATTTGCAGTGCGGGGATGGATCGACATTTTGAAGGTGAGCAAATTTTGCTTGCGCAGGGAAGCAGTCAACACGATGTTTGGGGTGGTGGAATTGATACTGAAACAAAAGAAATTGACTTCAACTCTTTTATCAACATTCGTCCTCGTGATAACAATCTAAAAAATGAAATTCAAAGTGAAATAATTAAACAGAAATATAAACGATTAACTGAATATTTCTTTAGTGCAATGCTATGAGCGAAACAAAATTACTAGTTGGGTCACTTTCAAATGATTTATTTCGCGTTGCCAATTTAACACAACGAGGCTCATCGCTGGCAGCTATGCGTTTTATGATTGAAGCGCAGAAATGGGCACAACAATTACAAAAAGAGAATATTGCTTCTTATATTCGCGATATTGCACGAGAGATAACTCTCTGTAAAACGACAGAAATTTCGCTTGAAATGGCCGAACGATACTTAATGTATGGAATATTGTTACAAAATTATTCACTGCATTCTTAAATGAGGTGCAGTAACCGTAGATAATGTCTCCACATCCCTACCGTTACTTTCTTCCTGTTTCAATTTTTCTCATGGTCTCACGTATGGCAATTTTAGGTAAAGAATTTTTGTTTGCTTCCACATACGTTCGCACATCCTCTTTGTGGAATTTGACTAAACTGCGTAGTAGCCACGAAATGGCTTTGGTGATGAGAATATCTTTTTCGCTTTTCAGTGTATCGATCACCTGAAATGTAAATTTCTCCAGTTCCTTGTCGTCCGAATTTGAAACGGGTCCAGTCAAAAGGACTAATGAGGCTCTACGTTTAGAAATATTAGGGTCTTTCGAAAATTGGATGAGTAAACGTTTCCACACTCTCCAATGTGAGAGCAGTTCTTTTGCCGAATAAGTGCTCTGACACAAGGTATCAATTTCTGCCCAGCCAACTAAATTATTTAGCCATGTATCCAACATCGCAGGTTCAATTTCTCCTCTTTGTTTAGGGAAGTACCCAAGGAGGATTCCAGCCAATGTTTTTTCCTCATAGGATTTGCCCGTGAATAAAGAGTTCAGCAATAGAAGCAGCTGTGCAGTTGGGATATCTTTGTGCCCCTTTACCCAATCTTTCGCGATTGCGCGTTTCACTGGTACCGAAACGGAATAGTAAAAGTGACCGCTACTCAAATAGCTATCGCTTCCAGAGTGAGTCGTCCCATTGCCTTCGTATTTTTGTAATTCAGCCAGTAATTTTGCATGGAAGGTATTCATACTTTTTATTTTTTCTCCAAAAAATCAAAGATTGCTTTCTTATTTTTATCTACCTGTTGAGTCAATCCTCTTGCTGTTAACCATGGAATTTCTGCGACGTGGCGAAGCAATCGATAGTGAGAGAGAATATCCTGTGTTTCTGTAGAATTATCGATTCCGCTGTATCCAGCTAATACTAGATTTGCAAGTCTTGTATCCCACAGTGATAACACAGCAATATCCATCAGTGGATCTCCGGGTTGAGCGTCCGCAAAGTCTAAGAATCCAACGAACTTGTCTTCATGTGGGTCAACTAAGATATGCGCGGCTTGTAAATCTCCATGTAAAAGGACGATTGGTCGGTCTGCGATTGTTGAAGCAAAAGTATTGAATGTATGGTGCAATGCATCGTAAACATGCTTATCAAATGCGTGTATTTTTTTACAATTTTCTATCTCTGTTTGAGTCCACCAAGAAATAAATTCAGCCCATGAATATTGTCCTCCGGAAAAAGGGGGAGTAGCACCAAGAGCGTGGAAACGTTGTAAACATGTTCCAGCTTCTTTCGCCGCTTTAGGATAGTCTACATTTAATGGTTTTCCGTTTATATACTCCATGACGAGTATTGTCGGATTACCAACTTCGATTCCCATGACGTGAGGAACGAGTATCCCTGCACGTTCTGCTTTTTGTGTGATCGTGTGTTCTTTTTCTAATATTTTTCCATCTGTATAGGCTTTTAGAATAATCTTGGCTTGGGGAGCAAGAAAAACCTGCCGGTCAGGTTGACTTGCCAGTGGAGTTAGTTCTTCAGCGATTGGTGAATATTTTGCAAGAGCATGTTTTGCGGCTATTTCAAAATCAGTCATAGAAGGAAGTATAACAAAAGTAGGTTGCCACTCCGTGGTTTCAACATATAACGGAGAGGGACACACCGTATCGAGGGTTTGTGTGGAGGTAAAGATTGGATATAATCTGCATATGTCTACTGACTACGACCCAAACTATATCCCTCACAAAACATTTTTTTTGATTGGACAAAAGGCAGTGATCTTTAATGCAAGGGGACAGATGCTTTTGTTGTTGCGATCGCAAAAAGCTGGCTACGCTGGGAAATGGTCACTCACCGGAGGCGCATTAGAAGAAAATGAAGAGCCAAAAGAGGGGATCGAGCGTGAGATCGCTGAAGAAACACAACTTACTGTTCGAGGTCTCAAACCATTCACTTCATTTTTATACAAAAATAATGATGGCGACTCACTCGTTATCATCGGCTACACATGTACCTGCGATGACCCCCATGTGGTGATCAACTGGGAACATGATGCATACAAATGGGTGTCCAAAGATGAAGCGCTGGCGTTGAACTTGGGCGAACATGCACGCAAGCTCATCGAACAACTAGCATAAGCGAACGCTTCTTTCTTTTTTTTCATTTGCTACAATACGTTTTTCTAGTAAAGGAAACTGTATGTCCAGTGAATACGAAAAATGGGAAGATGACGAGTTGGATGAGGACTTCACACAAGAAGGACAAGTTGATGCGTTCGATGATGAAGACCCTGTTAGTCAAGCTGTGAGCAAAATGATAAAAAAGGATCCAGATTACTTGCAGGCAATGATCGCAATTCTTACGTATGGACGTATCTATCAAGAGAGTACTGATGAAAAGGAAAAAAAGAAGGCGTATGAGCTCTTTGAGCAAGCAGTTCAAACAGCAATTCGTATCGAGAAGCTAACGGAAGAACGTGTGAGGCGAGAGATGGAACGAAAAGCAAAAAAATCTCCTGGACTTCGACCGGAGAGTTATTCAAATTCAGTGCAGGATCCATCCAAAGGTATTCATCAGCGTGATAAAAAAGGGCATCCTTCACAAACAAAGAAGAGGCGCGAATAGCTCTCTGGCCTAAGACTATTTGTTTAAGCCCGTACCAAAATTACTCTCTTTTTCTCAGAAGATTTTTTTGAAATTTTTTATACATCTCAATCATTTTTCGATAGCCACCTGAATCCAATCCGAGTCGGAATAATAACCGGCTCACCATCCCATGAAATGTGTCGATAATATATACTTTTCCACCTTGGCTTAAGAAATTCCCTGGATTAATGTCAACTTTTTTGAGGATAGGATTATCTTTATGTTGTTGAACAAACGCTTCTGTATCAACACTCTTATCTGACCGAATATATCGTTGGACGACAAGAGGAGGTGTGTTGGGCTTTATTTGAATGACACGTGTTTTTGGAACTTCAATTCCAATCTGGCTAGCCACGGTTTTGGTTTCTTCGAGCTCATTGTTCAAACGTCTTGCTTTTGCGTTGGGGTTGAGAAGAGAGATAAGATAATTGATTCCATATGATCGCTTCACGAGATAGTTTGACCCTTCGCGTTGAAAGACTTGACTATCCATACCCTTGCCAATGAGTTTGCGAGCTGGTTTTTCACCCATATATTTTATTGTACACGCAGGTTAGGCGGTTTTGCAGGTAGAGCAAAGTCCATAAAGCGTTAAATGGTGATGGGTGATGGAAAAACCATTGAGTGTTACTGGTGCTTTAAAAGCGCACTGTGCAATTTCTACTTTGCCGCACTGTTCACAAATTAAATGATCATGATGTGCATGACGGAGCTCATAGTACAGTGTGTCTGTTTCAAATGAGTGACGGCAGATCGTCCCGTTTTCTAACATTTTTTCCAAGGAGCGGTAAATGGTCGTTTTGTTGTGTTTCTTCCCCCCATGATTGAGTTTTTCCAAAATATCGACGGCACTCAAGATATGGTGGGTTTGTAATAGCTCACAAATTTCATGCTGGGTAGTTGAAGCTCTAGCCATGCCAGGATTATATCAAGTACATTTCAAGGGGCAAGGAAGAAGAAGCAACCTCTTGAGACGTAATTATAGTTTTTTTTTAACTGAATTTTTACATAGTTGCCTCATCATATCTTTTATGAGTCATAACCATTTCCATATATTTGCTGGAGGACTGATAGGAATAGCCCTCCTTTTTTTTGGAATATTCCACTCTTTTCCTCCCCGAAGTTCATTCTCACCGGTTGCATTTGCATCCTCAACACATCCTCTGTATTGGGGAGCATATATAGCAGGAACTACCTACGGAGGTTCGTACGGCACGGCTCCATGGGATACCAAGACATGGGATATGTTTGAATCACACACAGGGAAAAAAGTATCAATTTTGCATTTTGGGCAAGCATGGTATACCAGCGCGTATTACCCGTATGGGTACACACCATTTCCAACTTCTCTTGTTGACGCCGTGCGTTCCCGTGGGGCAATCCCCATGATCTCATGGGGAAGTTGGGATGAAAGTTTAGGACCAAACCAAAGTGATTTTTCACTCAAACATATTGCTAATGGAGGATCATACACATACAAAGGAAAAACGTTTGATGCGTATGTTACTGCGTGGGCTCAAGCTGCAAAACAATGGGGACATCCACTCTTTGTACGGTTTGATCATGAAATGAACGGGTGGTGGCAATTTCCTTGGGCGACTGCGCCAAATCCGTCGACGCACGTGGTGATTAATGGAAATACCCCCGCTGATTATGTTGCTGCATGGAGACATGTGCACGACATCTTTACAAAAGTGGGGGCGACCAACGTGACTTGGGTGTGGTGTCCCAATCTCTCTAGCGCGAACACTGTTCCACTTTCGTCGCTTTATCCGGGAAGCCAATATGTGGATTGGGTGTGTTTGGATGTCTATAACAAAGATCCAAACACTTGGGCTTCGTTTGATATGCTCATGCGAGCCAACACCTTTACTGCCAATCATGATAGTTATGCAGAAATAACGAGTCTTGCTCCTGGAAAACCACTGATGCTTGGAGAGATGGCGAGTAGGGAAGCGGGGGATGGTGGTGTGAAAAAAGCGGCGTGGATCGCTGATACGTTTACCAAAATCCAAACGAGCTACCCATCAATCGATGCAGTCGTGTGGTTCAATTGGAACAGTGATGGAAATCAATATGTAATAGAGAGTTCTGCGCTCTCACAACATGCGTTTGTGACAGCAATCGGCGCATCAGCATTTGCAACCAACGTCTTTGGTTCAACATCAGTATTTCCAATTCCTCCATTGTCCGGACAGATTATCCCGCCTCCAACCATTCCACCTGCCCCAACTCCACTTCCTGCCACCCCAAAACCGGTTGCTACATCTACGCCAAAACCGACAATAACCCCTACGCCGAAGCCAACTCCTCTTCCAACTCCTAAACCAACCGTAGCACCCACGCCTCTGGCCACTCCGATGCCTGTTACTACCTCTGTTTCGATTACAACTCCGCATGTCAATGCGATAGTAGGAATGGGAAGCACAGTCGTCATACAAGCCAGCGCACCTACCACCACACTCAAAGTTGATTTTCTCGTGAACAATCAAGTTATTTGCTCACCAACATCTTCGTATGTCTATCACTGTAGTTGGAAAGTACCGCTGGTGAGTTCTGTCACCTATACATTGCTAGCACGAGCGACTGATCGAAGTGGGAAAGTGAGCACAAGTACTCCTGTTCGTATTATGGCGAAATAATTTTTTCTTTCTTCTTTGCTTTTTCCGTTTTACAATAAAGAAAAGGAGAATTGATATGGATTCACATCTTTCCAAAGGTCATTGTGTTCCCTGTGAGGGAGGAACCAAGCCGATGACACGCGAAGAATTTGCTGTGTATTTACCCCAACTTCCAGCATGGACAGTTGAGAACAACGATAACCAATTGAAACGTGAGTTTACGTTCAATAACTTTACAGAAGCACTCGCATTTGTGAATAAAGTGGGAGCTATTGCAGAAAGTGAAGGACATCATCCCAATATCTTCATGCATGACTGGAAATATGTAACGATCACGCTGACGACGTTTGCAATTGGTGGTTTGTCTATTAATGATTTTGTGTTGGCTGCAAAAATTGACGAATTACTTCCTTAAATGAAGTGCTAAGTCGCAGGAGTGGAAGGCAAAGGTGTACAATTGTGCCACATGGACGAAGAGAATGAGGTCATTCTTTACTTTCAGGAATTTAAGTCAGACGACGATCACGCCAGTTATGATAGTGATGTTGGGGTAGCAGGTATATGCCTTCAACTGATTTCTTTTTTGGAACTTCTTCTCTCTTCTTTGAGTAAAGATGATCGTTCTCTGCTTCACACACAGCTTTCGCGTACACAAGTGAACGATATTTTTTCCGTACACAATATCCGTGTATGACAGAGCAAACACATAATGAGCAGCTTGTGAAACGTCGTTTTTCAAGACGAGTGTTTTTAAAACGGAGTGCTATAGGAGTGGGAGGAGTTGTGGGAACTCTTTCATTCGCACGTATAGGGAGCAATGAACTTTTTTCGGAGCCTTTTTCCATTTCAAATACAGAGTTATTGAAGCAGGCGCTTGATCGACAGCGACAAGATCCAACTACAAGTCCAGAATTTGGGTTGTATCCAGATTTTGAACGTTCACGCGATCCATGGGGGAGTGTTGACGAAGTAACTGCAGAAGTGGGGCGCAACGATTATGTGGGAATATTTGCTCTTTTTGAAGATTTTTGGAATGCTGCTGGGTGTGAGCGAATTACTGCTACGCTTAAACGTATCCATGCGCGAGGGTCGACTCCTGTATTGAGTTTAGGGACCATAGGAGCGTATAGCATACACAAGGATCTTGCCCTCCATACCCATGATCATCCATTAGGGAGAAGTAATTTTGATTGGATTAAAAAAAATGCGTTGCATATTGCGGCGATTCTCTGCGAACTTGATTTTCGCATTGATATCCGTTTTCTATTTGAGCATAACCTTCGCAACTCATTTGTGTATGGGCCAAATGAAAGTATTAGCGATGAAGAACACACCTATGGATACAAACGTGCTGTAGTGGCGTTCAAAACCGCAATGGAGTTGTATCGCAGAGCAGAAACAAGAGTTATTTTTAATCCTGGTGCGAATACAGGACTGACATTTGAATCATTCGCGGATACGTTTCCTGCCAACAAACGAAAAACATTTGTGGATGCTATGGGGGTGGATATTTATGATTTATTTCCGGGTAAAGGCATGATTTTTCATCCGTACTATTGGGTGTATGGAAAACGAAGTCCTGATGATGTTTTACTGCCAGCATTAAAAGAATTGCAGGCGCTTTCGACATCTCATTCTCATACTCCTTTTTTTATTTACGAAATTGGATCGATGACTAAAGATGTGGCGTGGATACAGCGAGCAGCATTGTGGCTTTTTGCATTGGGGGGAAGAGGTCTGCTTCATTTCAATTATGATAAATCGCAAAGTGGAAAATTGTTTGAAGCTGATTGGACAATTGATACAGCCATTGCAACATTGTATAAATCATTGTTTGATGCATTATCACAATTTGCACAAAAGCCTCACCACAGAAGCTAATAAATAATGATATGCGATCCACAATTCTTGTTTTTCTTGCTAGCGTGCTTATATCAGTGAGTATTTTTTCTCCATTGGTTTTTCATCCAGCGACAGTGATTACTGACAATTCTGATGGGTTGTTTACTGCCTGGACAATTGCCCGGGTACAAGACAATATCATTGTGCATGCTCCACTTTGGAGTGGAAAAACATTCTATCCAAATACGAACTCCATTCTTTTTTCAGATATTTTTGTGACGAGTGCTGTGATGACGTTGCCTCTGCGTTTATTTACACATGAACCTCTTGTTTCATACAATATTGCCATTATTGCGAGTGGCGCACTGACACTTTTTTTTACGTATCTGCTTTTTGATGAATGTCTGCTGCTTGCTGGAGAGCGACAGAAGGTTTTTGCTTTTATCGGAGCGTGTGTGTTTGCACTTTCAACAGCGCATCTTGCATACAGTGGGCACTTGCATATGTTGGCATTGCAGTATGTGATAGCGGCACTATGGGTAATCTTTCGTTTTTTGCGAACACAAAAAAAATGGTTACTGTTTTTTGCAGTAGTCAGTTGTGCATTGCAAGTGTGGCAAAGTTTTTTTCTTATATATTATGTTGTTTTTGTAGTTACTGCATTGTTATTGGTTCAACAATACAGAACATTATTTTTTAAAGAGTGGAAAGCGGTTCTGTGTGCCTGTTGCGTTTTTTTTCTATTATCACTCCCAGTGGGTAGTGCATACCTTCAATTTTTTCACACATATCATACGGTGCGTGATATTCGCGAGGTCATCCATTTTAGCCTGTTATTTTCTGATCTGACCGGACAATTTTGGAGTCCAGTTACATACCTATGGTGTGGAATTACGCTGATTGTTTGGGCCAGAAATCGAAAAAATCCACTGCAAACATTGTGGGTGGCTATTGGATTATTTGCCTTTGTTATTTCTCTTGGGCCCGCTCTTCACTTTGGAAGTGAGACGGTTAAACCAATTCTGTTTGGACAAGTTCTTCATGTTCCTTTACCATATCTCTTTTTGTATTATCTTGCTCCGGGTTTCCAAGCATTTCGCACCCCATCACGTTTTTTTCCGCTTGTCATGCTATCTTTCTGTGCGGCAGCAACGATCACATGTTCTCGTTGGCGAAAGATTCAATCCTATCGTTTCCCATTATTTGTATTGCTGTTTGGACTGTCTCTGTTGTCAGTTCCAACGATTCCATTTTTTACCGTTCCCTCCATTGAACAATATCCTTTGTATGTTCATGTACTACAGCAAAGACCAGAAAACATACTTATCTCACTTCCGATGCGTAACTGGGCTGATCCATTGGCAGCGCAAGATACTCAGGAAATGATCTATAGCTTGCAGTACAACAAAACTCTCGTAAATGGGCAGAGTGGATTTTTTCCCGATGAGTGGATGAATTTTCAACATGAAATACAAATTTCATTTCCATCACCATCTTCATTTGACCTAATGAAAGAAAGAGGAGTGCAGCTTGTTCTCATTCACAAACAATACTACGCGCAGTTGCCGTCTTCCTTTCCTCCTTATGTACACAGTGTATATGAAGATGGGAATGTGCTTCTGTTGGCGCTCGATCCAGGATACAATTAAAGCGTGAAAAAAATTCGCACTCTTTTCATTGCTTTCATGTTTATCCTTTCAAGCATCGTAGCAATGTTGATCTATCCAGCAGTGCGAGCAGGGTATTCTTTTTTTGGATTTGATCATCCCAAAGAATATATTGTTCTTTTCCAAAATAATATGGAGCTTCGTTCAACTGGTGGATTTATGGGGAGCTTTGGACGTATTGGATTTGAGAAGGGGAAAATGAGTGTCCTGAAAATTCAAGACATCTATGTTCCTGATGGACAGTTGGATGGTCATGTCGATCCTCCTTGGCCTATTCAAGCAGCGTTTGGGCAAGGGTGGTATCGACTGCGTGATAGCAATTTCGACCCAGATTTTCCGACCAGTGCCCAAACAATCGAGTGGTTTTTTGAGCATGGTGGTGAAAAAAAAAGCGATGGGATTATCGCTGTAAACCTCTCGCTTCTGCGAGAGATCTTGAAAGTGACAGGTCCTGTGCATATTTTGGATCAAATAGAACCTGTTACAGTCGATAATTTTTATGCAAAAACACAAGCTGCTGCCGATGAAGGATTTTTCCCTGGCAGTACACAGAAAACAGATTTTTTATCCAAACTTGGAAGTGCAGTGCTCGAACAACTCCATCATTTGCGTATTGATCAATATGTACAGTTGGCGAACGCAGTCCGAATTCTTGTCAAACAAAAACAAATTCTTTTTGCGATAGATGACGCAATGGTCGCTTCATTTTTTCATTCGCACAATATGGATGGAGCTCTAGCGCGCAGCGCGAATGAAGATTATGTCAGTTTTTTTGAAAATAATTTTGGTGCCAACAAAGCAAACTGTTGCATCAAACGCACTGTAAACGTTGAAACGAGCAAACGAGCAAACGTTCTGGAACATGTCGTTACCCTTTCCTATATAAATACCAATCCGTCGACGCTTAAACAGCCTCCCCAATTTTGGGGTGGTGCATATGTCAATTTTTTGCGTGTCGCAATTCCGATTCAAGCCACTATTCAATCGATTTCTGTAAACGGATCCGAACTTCCCTCACCAAGTGTTGTAGCCGCCTTGCCAAACGAAGAAGAATCGGATACGTTGAATACGGATCAAACGATAGAAGATCTCATGGCAGCTCATACAGTAGCTCAAACCGCAATGTTTGGTGTGGATACGGCGCATAGGCAAGTGTTGCTTGAGACGAAACAAGAGCAGGGAATTCAACTCGTTGGATTTTTTGTGTTTGTGGATGCACTGAGCTCTTCCACGGTTCAAATCCAGTACACCACACCTGTATATTCAACACTCCACTTGCAAAAACAAAGCGGAGTTGATGAAATTCCATACATGATCAATGGAAAAAAAGTGCTTCTAAAAACTGATACAACTACGAAATTATAAATTTTTTGTTGACGGTTTGTATGGTTCAAGCCAAGCATCATCATCTTCATTCTCATGGAAAACAAAACCCACACCTAGATTAAGTCCTGACAAGGCAATAACATCTTTATCTTTTAACGCTTTGAGGTAATTTTTATCAATCTTTACCCCATTGACATAAACAGAGTTCTCTTTGTCTGTGTCCAAAGTTGTGTTTCTGACGAAAAATTGTGGATGACCACTAAAGACATTACTGCTAAAGGTATTACTGCCACGGCTGATGGTAATATGTTGGCGTGAAATAAAATCAAAGCGATGATCATCCTTATTAGCTATGAAATCTTGTCTGCCGAGCGATATCTCTTTACCCGGATGAAGTTCCAGGTAGATTCTTTGATGTCCTTGTTTTTGGGCCTCATGATTCATTTTGTGCTGTAAATCACCTATGGGAATTTCTTGTACTGGGTTTTTTACACCTGCCTTTGAAACTTGTGTTTCTCTAAAATTGGAAACATCCTGTACCCCAGCAATTTTCATTTGATTTACTTCGTCATCTTTATTTGGAGTTGTAACGATAGGTGTTTCAGCTCTATGCGAGGGTTTAGGTGGTTCTTGATGTTTTACCTCGTCGTTGTCTCTTCGAAAGAATGTGTTGATGCCTTCCATGATAGCTCGCACGCTTCTTGCTCCGGTCCTTTCTTTATTTCTTTTCACCAATTGTGATTCAAAGACTGCTTTTGCAGTTCTTCTTTTCTCTAGCGCTTTTTCTAACCGTTGCATTTCTTCTTCGTTCTCATCATATCGATCGATAAGTTCATCGTCAGACAAATCTTCAACAAGTTGGCTAATTTTATCAATTTCTGATTCTCTCCAGGGCGTAAAAAGAGTATCACTAGTATTGCTGTAGTCAGGTGCTTGTTTATCCATACCTCAACTATATCAGTTCCAAGATCACATCGGCAACAGAATGTTCAAAATGCCATTGATGATGGGGTTGATGAGCACACTAATAGGTGACATACCATTCCACCAAGGGATGATCAGGGCAAGGAGGATAAAAGTACCGTATTGATTGAGGACGTGAGCCCATTCGCGAGCCATCTCTTTGGGAGCGATCCCAATAAGAATTTTGCCTCCATCCAAGGGGGAAACAGGGACGAGATTGAAAATCGCGAGAGCCACGTTAATTGAAATGATAGGAATGGCAAAGAGTGCAAACAGATCACTTCCCAGCCCAGTAAATCGGACAATAATAGCCAAGAGCGTTGCAAGCAAGAGGTTACTCAAAGGCCCAGCGGCTGCTACCAGAGCCTGATCAGGCCTGGGGTGGCGGAAGTTGTAAGAATCAATTTCCACTGGTTTCCCCCAGCCAAGACCGATGACCAAGAGAAGTATGGTCCCAATCGGGTCCAAATGAGCCAAAGGATTGAGTGTAATTCTCCCTTGTAAACGAGGTGTGGGATCACCTAATTTGTCAGCTACCAGGGCGTGCGAGCACTCGTGAATGGTGATCGAGATGATGAGGGCCAGACAGTCAAGGAGAAAGATCAGTGGGTGGCTGGCCAAGAGAGAAATAAGCATATTTGTATGATACCATGGCGTTGTTGTAGGAAAACTGAGAAAACCAGGCTAAAAGAGGCAAGAGTTGGTATTTGTCTTTCTTTCGTTTCTCTGGTACAATAACAGCCTGACTTGAACTAAGGAGTAGATATGGCAACCAGTTGCTTCAATTGCGGAAAGACAGCAGGAAATGGAAATATTGTTTCTCATGCTAAAAACCGCACCAAACACATACGCAAACCAAACCTTCATACCGCTCACATTTTGATTGATGGCGCAAAGAAAAAGGTCTCACTGTGCACCAAGTGTATCCGTGCCGCTGTTCGTCCTCATCAGGTAAATGCGTAATATTCCATTTATTCAGTCCCGCTGATATGTAGAAAAAGCTAATTGAGGAATTTGGCTTTTTTTGAGGAATCCTTCTGCTGTCAATGATACGGACGAAGGGACTCTCCCGAAGACTCGATAGACGTACTCACCAAATGTATAAGAGGAAAGCTCGCGCCAGTGATGATGATACCCCCCCATGAGTTGGCTCCAAGAAACCGCGAGTTCAAGGGGGTGTTTTTTAAGGATATCAGCAGTGTACAAATGGTGTTGGGTGAGCAAAAGGTGCAGTTTTGAAAAAAAGTGCGCCCATAATCGTTGATCGCTAAAATACTCACTTTCCATATACAAGTGATTCACAAGCTCTTCGTCTTGAACATGGTGATCAATCATTTTGAGATCGAATGCCAAGTGAAGTGCGTCTATAAACGGAGGCGTGGTAATAGGATCTTGTAAGCCAATCACAGATAATCCTTTATATCCGTTGAACGAACGAAAAAGGAGGTGTCTATTTTGCTGATCAATACGTGCAACAGAGGGAGAACCAGTTTGAAAATTCAACTGATTTTCGTCAAATAATGGGAAGAATTGGTGCGAGAGCGAGAGTGCGAGTTCATGCGCGTAGGAGAGCGAGCGTAGCGTACCAGGATGTTCTTGGATATACTCGCGAAATGCAAATTGTGCAAACCGAAGATGCTCCTCGCGTTGTGTCTCAAGAAAATTATGTTCAGGATTCATTCTTCTTTTGAGAATACACCTTTTTGGAAAGGTTTGGGATTTTTCCCTTCCACTTGAATTGTTCGGATAATCAAATGGTTGTTTGTAAAGCTGCACTCTACAAGCTTTACCCGCTTATTTCCTTCCTTTGTGTTGACAACTGTCCACACACCCGGCCAAGGAGTGAGTGCTCTCCACATATTATATAGCTGCTCAGCGTTTGGTGTAAGTGCATATCCATCCAAAAGTGGAATTGGAGTGGTTGGAGTCGCGCGTATCCCCATGGCTTGTTGTACATGTGCAAGTGGAATATAGCCGTCGTCGCGCTTTTGTTGGCGTGCGAGTGGGGTGGGAGAGCCATCGGGTTGAGTGGTCCCTTGCGTTGGATTGTGTACAAACTCAGCCAAGAGCGTGGGAAGTTCTTTCGCAATGAGGTCGAACGCATGCGAGTAGTATTCCTTCGTAGTCCATGTTGGTGATATTGCAAATGAAAGTTTTGTGATGATGGGTCCGTGATCAAGTTTGTTATCCATGCGTATGAGGGTGACGGCAGATTGTGTTTCACCAAAAAGGAGGACGAATTGCCCGGGTGAACTGCCACGAAATTTGGGCAAATCAGACGGGTGAATATTGATAGGTGCAAGTGTGGGCCAGCTCAACAGCCAGTTTGGAAGAAAGTAGCCAAAATCAACAACGAGAAGTAGATCAGGTTGTGTGAGGGTTTCCACGTACTGCTTTACCTGTTCGTTTATTTTTTCTTCAATCAGTATCGTTGGGATGGTATGTTGTTGAGCAAACATGTGGAGGGGATTGGGTGTGACCGTTTTTTTACGTCCAACTGGTTTTGGAGCAGGCGTAAAAATGCTTGTGATCTGAAAGCGCGGATCGTTCAAAATCGCTTCTGCGCATTGAGCCGTGTGTGCTGTAGAACCTGCGATGGCGATAGTGATAGGTGACATCATACATGTTTTCTTAAAATGCTTTTGCAAATGCTGGATCAATTTCGACCATGTGTTTCCTTCGAAATTCGTACAGTGGAAGATTGTACTTCAATGTGTAATCGGTGAAGAGTATGCCATCAATGTGGTCGTACTCATGTTGGATAACACGAGCGAGAAAGCGGTCAAACGCTTCAACCTTGTGAATGAGTTCATTATCAATTACTTCATCAAACTCCATTTCGATTTGATCGGGGCGCGGAACTGGACCATAGATTCCAGGTATTGAGAGACAACCTTCCAAAATAGGATCTTTGGGATCATCTCCGAGGGTGAGTGTCGAGCTTCGTTTCAGAACACTGGGATTGAGGAAAACTCGAATATCGCTTTTTTGGGGTGCGTCATCTTCTCCAGGGGGAAGCATTGTGGCAAAGATACGCCAGCTTTTCCCCAGTTGAGGAGCGGAAAGTCCGACTCCTTTGGGGTTATCTTGAAGCCAGAGCGAGTCACGTAAGTCTTTGACAAAATCTTTGATTTTTTTATCAAAGATGACCTCAACGCTCATTTTGCGCAGGACCTCATGTGGAACGGTAACGATTGGTTTTTTCATTACAACATATTATAACAGCGACCCATGTTTATTTTTTCTTTTGCAAGAGTGCGCTTGCTGATGCAAGTCCTTGTTGTGCCAACAAGTTATTTGGGTTGATATTTTTGAGCATGTAGGAAAACTGGTCTGCTGCTTGTTGTGGTTGCTCATGCTTGAGTTCATAAGAGCCTAATGCATAGCGGGCATCCTCATAATTTTCCTTCAAATCGATGGCTCGCTGCAAATCAGCTACATACGTTTGTTCATCTTTTGCTTGGTCAGCAAGTAGAGCATCAAAGTACACAAGTTTTGGATCTGTTGGACTTAAGTCTATAGCTGTGTGGGTTGCTTCACGTGCTTGTGTAAAGTACAGAGGGTCAAGATTGGCGAGCAACAAAAAGACTTTGATACGTGTTTTGTAATACCCAACATTGTGTGGATTTTGGGTGATTGTGAGGTTTGATTCTTGAATTGCGAGTGTGGTCAATTGTGCGCTTGAAGTGCTATCACCAACTTGCGCAAGTGCAACAGCAAGCGTGGCGAGATTGCTACTAAACTCATCATGGTAAGTCGTTTCACCCGGAAGCATGGTGGTTGCTTGTTGCAAATAGGCATAGGCAGTTTGGGGCAAGTTTGCGGCGTCATATTGTTTGCCTTTCGCATACGCAACATCAGCATTCCACAACGTGTGAATGTACAGAATGGGAAGTGCGGTGACGATGATGGCAATGCCGATCATCATCCATTGATTGGTATCAATCTCGTGGATGGTTATTTCACTCTCTAGTTTTTTTTGTTCATTGACGAAGACAATAGCGATACCTGGGAAAATATACATGAGGGCACTCACCATGACTGTCGAAAAACCAAAGAAATTAGAAACAGAAAGAATGACAATGCTTGTAGACAAGGCAAGTAAGAGAATTGTTGTGAATTGACTATCCGCTGTTGTTTGTGAGATTGTCAGTCGTTTATATGCAATCCATACAGGATATGCAATAAACATGGAGAGCATAAAAAGGTATGTTCCCAATCCAAACGTTCCTGTCGTGGCTGCAAAGTTTAAAAATTCATTGTGTGCTTTGTTATATAAGAAATCCCATTCTGACAATAGATTATGTTCTTTCGGCCGATCTTTGTAATAGCTATACGCAAATGTTTCTACCCCTGACCCAAAAATGGGGTACCGTTTCCACACATCAATTGCACCTTTCCAGACCACGGCACGAATGGCGCCGGATTCTGAACCACCTGCGTCTAGTTGCGAATCTCCACTAACAACTGTTGGCTGAGGAGGTGCTTCGCTCGAGGATACTATTTGCTTTGGAGGGAAAAGATGTGTTGTAAACGAATTGAGGAACTCAAAAGGGCTCCCAACAATCATCATGCACAAGATAATTCCAATCCCGGTTAGTGCGACCGCAATCGGTGTCCAAATGGATGTGTCTTTTTTGTGTAGATGTTGGCGGACTGCGAAAGACCACGCGGCAATCCCTTCAACTCCAAAAAGTCCCAGTCCTAAGAGGAGTGCTCCAATCCCCGAACGTGATTTTGTAAACAATAAAGTTAATGTATAGAGCAGGATGACAAGTGCACAAATTGCCTGCGGAAGAAATCGCTGAAGAGAATCTGACTCAAGGAGAGATTTTTTTGTTTTTATGGGGGTAAAAAGTTGTGCGATCACAAGTGGGATAAGCATGCCCAAATAGGCAGCTAACCAGTTGGGTTGACCAAATGTTCCAAAGACGCGATCTTGAACATTTTGAACCCAACATTTGATATCAAATGACCCTGAAAAAAGAACACAACTAGGAGAATGTCCAAAGTGCTCAGGAAATGCATACGCTGCGGATAACACTCCCCCAAATAAAAGGATGTGTAGCAATTTTTTTACTTGATCTCTTGAGATAAAAATCACAAACATCTCATACATCCATGCATAGGAAAGAAGAGAAAAAAGCCCTCCATTAAAGCGTGTGTAATAACCGAAAAGCGATGTACGCACATCCATCGAGAAAATGGTGGCACATACTTGAGAAACGAGGAAGAGAAGAATAGGAAGATCAAAAACAGTTCTTCTCCAGATCAATCGTTTTTCTGTGATACAACGCACTGCCCATACGAGCGCCATAAGGAGTGCAATGACGTAGACCGCAAGCATTTTATTGAACTCAAACAATTCGTCGTTGACTGATGTGAAGAGAAGCGGAACAAGGACGAAAAGAGCTCCAAAGAGAAAAAACATGAGCTTATTTAAAAAGCGAGACACATTCATGAAGGAATCATATCATGGTGAAAGAGTAAGCGAGAAGTCTTTTTGTGATCCTATCAATCTTGTGTAAGTGATGTGAGTGCGTTAGGATGAGGGTTCATGAAGTTTTTTGCACCAACACCCTATTTTTTTGATTTGGGTAGCGAAACAGGAATCATGTATTCCAAGGAGCAAGGTGTTATTTCCCAACGACCTACCTCTATCCTCTTTCATCGCGAGCTCCATCGCTTTATAGACTCAACGGCCGATCGATTATGGCAGGCCGAAGAACACACTCCCATGGTTTCGATTTCTGCGATAGAGAAGGGAGTGGTCGCTGATGAAGATGCTCTGGTCTTTTTTTTAGAACAATGTAGGCAGGATCTTCATCTTCCTCTCGTTTGTGAAGTTATTCGCCCTCTGTGTGTATGCACCGTCCCTGCTTCCATTGATCCCTTACATGTGATGGTAACAAAACGAGCATTTGCGAAAACAGGCTTTGGATCAGTCTTATTGTTATCAACTCCTGTTTGTATTTATGCAGGAATGCGAGCGCAAAAAACCTGTGCCCTTATCGTGGATATTGGCGCTGGAAAAACTGAAGTGACAACTATTCAAAACGGTGAGATCCTTCATACTAAACTTCTTCCTATAGGAAGTTTTTGGTTAGCACAACACTTGCACTATATAATGGAGGAGCAGCATGCATTGACTATAAGTTGGAATGAAAGCATGAGCATTCTGCTTCAACTTGATTTTTTGAAAAAAACGCAAGTATATACACTCAGTGGTAAAGATGCAGGTACTGGAAGACCGACGACCATACGCATCGCTCGTGATGATATCGACACTTTACTCAACCGTTTTTTTTCTCTTCTTCTTGCCCAAATAAACGATGTGTGCAGCCAAACAGAAGAGCAAGTAGATCGTATTTTTTGTACGGGAGGGTTGATGGAAATTTCAGGCTTTAGCACAAAAATAGGAGAGCTAACTGGTTTTCCTGTTGAAGTTGCTGCTCGAGGAAAACTTGCTCCAATTCTTGGAGCTATACAGCTGTATCACCATAAAGTGAAATAGGTTATGTTCGATCAATTGTCTATTGATGATGTCTTTTTTCGCAAAGCTCTCTTTGCATTTCTCACTGGTTGTGTATGTTGGCTATTTGGAGTAATGGGGGTGAACCATTTCCTGTGGAAGCAATCGCAAGGTGTTTTTCTTTCTATCCAATTAGAAGAACAGCATGTTCGGGAGACGCTCAACGTGGGGACCTACTGGAATAAGCGTGAACGTTTACAAAAAAAGATTGAAGAGCTTGAACTTCAATCGCGCGAACAGCAAGCACAATTGCAAACACTTCGTTCTGTGGTGGGAGAGAATGTGACGCTAAAAGCAATGTTTGCCACTGGTGAAAAACCCCAAGAATGGGTTCCGACACATTTGATCACTGCAAGTGGACAACACATATTGTTTGTTGGAAGTGATGCGAGCGTTGGTATTGACGCTCCTGTAGTTTCGCATGGCAATGTTATTGGTCAGGTAAGTGGAGTAGAAAAAGACCGTTCCTTCGTTACTTTTTTGACGGACGAAGGAACAGCCTGGGGTGTTGTACATTCTCTCTCAGGAGAAAAAGGCGTGTTACGTTTTGAAAATGGCGTCGCACAAGTTCAGTTTCTTGATAGAGTCGATACTATTCACTCTGGGGATGATATGCTACTCCTTCCATCAGGTACTGCTTCACCTTTGCCTATTGGTACTATTGATCGTATTACAACTCATGCCAATGATCCTGTGACCGATGTTACCCTTCATTTAGAGGGATTTCCACTTCTTGATGCACTTGTTTTTGTGGGCAAGAAAGGAGTGCAGTGAAACGTCATATTGTGCAGGAATCACTTGTTTGTTTCGTCGTGTTCACGCTTCTCTTATTGTGCGTTTTTATAGAGCAAGCTGTGGGGTTGACGGGAGCAACTGCATGGTTTTTCTTCCTTCTTGTTCAGCGTCGATTATCTCTTCGTTTTTTGGTTCCACTTTCCCTGATTGTTGATATCTTTTTATTTCGACCGCTAGGGATTACTCTACTTGGTATTTCACTGGTCCTATTTGTTCGCAGTCTATCGTTTTCAAAGCACGCACAATGGTGGGTCGAATGGTGTGTTCAACTGTGCATTGTGATTGTTTTCGCAGTGGGTATTGATCATATTCATCCCACAGTACTGATGAGTATCATTCCAGGCAGTATTGTGCTTGCACATGTGCTTCGCCGGTCACGACGAAAGCAAGAAACGGTGTTTTCATGAAGCGACTTTTTTTTCACTCTTCTTCATCGCAGACTCATATCCAACGGATGGGATGGATTTCTTGTATATGTGTTGGGATTGCGGTTTTGCTGATTGTACGGTGTGTAGACCTCATGATTTTCCAAGGTGAGACTTTACGTGAAATGGCAGATAACAATCGTTTTTTTACGCAGACAATCTTGCCAAATCGTGGCATCATTACAGATCGCTTTGGAAATATTCTTGTTGCAAATATTCCTGTGTATAGAGAAGCGGTACAAACTGTTCCCGTCATTCATCCTACTTTAATCGCGACGGACAGTGCTCACGCATTTGACTTACTCTTGCATGACCCGCAACGCTTGTATCAGACGCAAAGCCGTGTTCCTCAGTTTAGCAACACTCTTAGTCACGTCATCGGATATACAGGGGTCGTGGATCCCAATACAACAAGTGATGTTGCCTCACTGTCTGAGATTGTTGGGAAGACAGGTGTTGAAAGGGAATTCAATGATCGCTTGACTGGGGTTGCAGGAGACAGAACATATGAGATGAGTGCCAATGGAAAGATTATCCGCACCGTTGATGAAACGCCGCCCATTTCTGGTCAAGATCTTACGCTTTCACTGGATGCCACACTTTCTGCAACGGCGTTCAATGCATTGAATGGTCGTCCTGGAACGGTGATCGCGACAGACATTGCCACAAGCCAGGTGCTTGCCATGGTGAGTAGTCCATCTTTTTCAAAAGATACTTTGGTTGATTCTCTCCATGATCCGCTGACTCCACTCATTAATCGCTCCCTGCATCCGTATCCACCGGGAAGTGTGTTTAAAATGATGGTGGCCCTTGCCGGACTTGAAGAAGGGACAATTACAAAAGATTCTCTTATCTTAGATGATGGACAGGTAAAAGTAGGTGACGCGGTTTTCCGTAATTGGTTTTTGCGTGATTTTGGGCGGACGGAAGGAAATATTACTGTAGTGCGTGCACTGACCAGTAGTAATGATGTGTTTTTCTACAAACTTGCAGGGCAAGTGGGACCTGATGCTATTGCGCACATGGCATCTCTCTTTCATTTTGGGGAAACCACAGGGTTTGAGTTGCATGAAGAGGAAACAGGACTTATTCCCACCCCCGCGTGGAAAGAAAGTACAATTGGAGAAAAATGGTATTTGGGTGATACCTATCACATGGGTATTGGGCAAGGGGACGTGCTGGTGACACCGTTGCAGATCAATGCGATGACCGCGGCACTTGCACGCGATGGAACATGGTGTATTCCGACACTATTGACACAACATGCTCCTATTTGTGAAGAAATTCCAGTGCATAAAGAAAACGTAGAGATTGTGAATGATGGGATGGTGGGGGCATGCACAGCAGGAGGAACTGGAGTTCCATTTTTCCAATGGAACTCCACTGCATCGGATAGCGCAAAAGTTGCATGCAAGACTGGCACAGCCGAACATGGCTCTGCAGATGCACAGGGGCGGCGCAAGACACATGCATGGTTTACGATGTTTTATCCGCGCGTCAACCCAAAAATTGCCATTACTGTGTTACTCGAATCAACGAGTGACCAACCATTTTTGGAAGGCTCTGCGGATGCCGCTCCCATTGCCAAAGCAGTGTGGGATAATTGGCGAGCAAGATATCCTCAATGATAGATTGCAGTTGAAAATTGAAGTTATGATTTGTCTGCTGCTATCATGATGTCATGAACGACGATGTGTATCTGTATGCATGGATTGCCAGTGTCCCGGGGATTGGTCCGCGCCGATTTGCGAAACTTCAAACCTTGTTTTCTGATTTACGTGAGTTGTATGCAGCACCGGTTGATCGCTTAACTTCGGTTGGGCTTCCACAAAAACTTGCGGCACTCATCGTGAAACACAGAACTGATCACCCAATTGAAGTTTTGCGAGAATATTGTGAAAAAAACGATGTCACCATTCTTTCGACTCTTCCACCCCTCCTGACCTCCCCTCCACGAGGGGAGGAAATCAAACAAGAAGAGAAGGATTCCTCATATCCTGCCTTGTTGCGTGAAATTGCTGATCCGCCGGTCGTCCTCTATGTAAAAGGGAAGCTGCCTCCTTCCGATCAACTCAGTATCGCTGTCGTCGGGACACGTCATATTACTCCGTACGGAACACTCGTCACGCAAAAAATCACTGGGGAACTTGCACATGCGGGTTGCGCCATTATTTCTGGGTTTATGTATGGTGTTGATGCATGTGCACACACCACTGCGCTTGAAAATGGTGCGAGAACGGTGGGCGTGTTGGGGTTCGGGTTTGATCATATGTATCCGCGTGAACATATGCCTCTGGCACAGCATATGATTGAGAGTGGAAATGCCCTCATAACAGAATTTCCATATTGGCAGGTGCCGATCCCGGGCAATTTCCCATCGCGCAATCGTATTGTTTCTGGCATGAGCAGTGGTGTCGTGATTACGGAAGCCGCAAGCAAAAGCGGCAGTAAAATCACTGCAAACTGTGCCGTAGAGCAAGGACGAAGCGTGTATGCAGTGCCTGGCCCAATCACGTCTCCATTTAGTGATGGAACGAAAGAATTAGTTAACATGGGAGCAAAAATTATCAGTAGCGGAGCAGAGGTACTAGAAGATCTGGGGTACAGGATACAGGGTGCAGGGACTAGAGGTCAGGGATTAGAAGTGAGAAGAGCCAGTAAAAAACCCGTCTTTACATCCGAGTTGGAAGAGCAGATTTATACGTGTATAGAAAGTCGGACGGAGGCCACACTTGACGATTTGATAGAATATGTTGTTTGCAATCCGCGGGAACTATCGGTTATTCTTACCACATTAGAACTCTCCGGAGTCATTACACAAACAGCGCACGGAAGTTATGTTATTCGATAAAAAATATGAATTTAGTTATCGTTGAATCACCAACCAAAGCAAAGACACTTCGTAGGTTTTTGGGTCAAGGATATGCGATCGAAGCGTCCATGGGACATATTCGTGATTTGCCAAAATCAAAACTTGGCATTGATGTCGCGCATGATTTTGCACCTGAATATGTCAAAAGTGAAGGAAAAACAAAAACAATCACAACGCTCAAAAAGTTGAGTAAAGAAGCAGAGAAAATTTACTTAGCTACAGACCCTGATCGCGAAGGAGAAGCAATTTCGTGGCACATACTCCAGCTTCTTACAGAAGCTGAAAAGTCAAAAATTAAAAATTCAAAATCCAAAAAAGAGGAGAAGTTTGTCAGAGCTACATTCCATGAAATTACGAAGCAGGCTATCATGCATGCGATTGAGCATCCCGGAGAGTTGAACATGGATTTGGTGGATGCGCAACAGGCACGGCGTGTGGTAGATCGTCTCGTGGGATATTACATGTCTCCAGTGCTGTGGAAAAAAGTTCGGCGTGGCCTTTCAGCAGGACGTGTCCAATCTGTTGCGTTACGTTTAATTGTCGAACGTGAAAAAGAGATTCAAGCTTTTGTGCCACAAGAATATTGGGAAATTTACGTTGCAGTACATAGCCAACAGGGCACAGCGAATAGTCAACAACCTTCTTTTACCGTTCAGTTATGGAAGGTGAATGACAAAGAATTTGCCGCATCCAAAAAAGAAGATGTGGAGCCAATCGTGGCTCATTTGGAATCTGCGAGCTACATCGTGGACTCTGTTGATTCCACCAAGCGCAAACGTCAAAGTCTTCCTCCGTTTACGACAAGTACGCTACAACAGGCAGCTGCCAATCGCTTAGGCTTTTCATCAAAGCGCACCATGACGCTTGCTCAAAACTTGTATGAGCAAGGACTGATTACATATCACCGCACCGACTCAGTCAACTTAGCGACCAGTGCCGTCGAAACAGCGCGCTCATATATTGGGGCGACGTATGGTGAAAAATATCTTCCATCCTCTCCTCGTTCCTTTCAAACAAAAAGTAAAAATGCGCAGGAAGCACATGAAGCGATTCGTCCCACAGAAGTGACGCGAACGTCAGTGGAAGGAATTGGACAGCTTGATGAAGGACATCAAAAGCTCTACGACTTGATTTGGCGTCGTTTCTTGGCCTGTCAAATGAGTGAGGCATTGTATGACCAAACCACCATTGTGGTGAAAGCCACTCCGCCTGTCATCCCGTATAGCCAAGCCGAAGGCCTGGCGAGTACGGGATCTCACCAAAAGGTTCAAGATTCTTTTAATGGGATCCCGCAACAAGTGCGGGATGACAAAGTTGTATGCTTGCTCAAAGCAGCGGGTTCTGTTCTTCTTTTCGACGGGTGGACGAAGCTGTTTCCAAACAAAGAAGATGTTGAACTTCCATCACTGACCGTCGGTGAATCGCTGACCAAAGAAAAGGTTGAGGCATTGCAAAAGTTTACGCAGCCTAAACCGCGCTACAATGATGCGTCACTGGTCAAAACACTTGAAAAATTAGGAATTGGGCGACCAAGTACCTACTCGTCTATTATTTCAGTGTTGGAAATTCGCGGGTACGTGGAGCGTATCCAAAAAGCATTTGTGCCAACATCTATTGGGACGACAGTCTGTGATTTCCTGGTCAAAAATTTTCCCAAGGAACTTGATTATGCCTTTACCGCAGGGATGGAAGATAGTTTGGACGCGATCTCGCGTGGTGAAAAGCAGTGGGTAAGTGTGGTGAAACAATTTTTTGCTCCGTTTGAAAAAAATGTGGAAACCGTGACAGGAGAAGCAGCGCGTGCCCAAATTCCAGTCGAAGAAATGGGCCAAGCGTGCCCATTGTGTCATGAAGGAAAACTCGTCATTCGCACCGGGCGATTTGGAAAATTCGTCAGCTGTTCGCGATATCCAACGTGTACATTTACTGGAAAACTTATTTTTAAAGTCGACGGCGTGACATGTCCCGAATGTGGACAAGGTGAAGTCAGGCAACGACAAGGGAAACGTGGTATCTTTTTTGGGTGTTCGCGCTATCCTTCCTGCAAGTGGACAAGTTGGCAGAAGCCGGGAACTGCGGACAATCAAGTTGTGATGAGCTATGTGGCAAATCCACCCAAATCAGTTGATAGTGAACAGAGCACAGACAGTAGTGAAAAAGAAAACAAGAAAGAGGAAAAAAATATCAAGCAACAAGTGCCAAGTAGCAAAAAAGTGAGAAAGCCAAAGAAAGAGTTAAAAGTAAAAAAGTAGGAAGTAAGAAATCTTCTCTCTTCACTTCTGTCGATTCTTCCTCCTTGCATCTTCGTTTTTTGTTTGTTATCTTCCCAGAATACCTTTGTTAATTCTTTGTTTGTCATGCCGTCCGCCGGCTGGCGGAGAAGAATCTTCTTAAAAGTTATTGGCGCTATTCGCGGATAGCGTATCCGACTTTTGAGAAGATCCTTCACTCGAATTTCATTCGTGTTCAGGATGACAAGTCGTGTGTGTCATCTCGAGCGAAGTCGAGAGATCTGTGGTCTGAAATAGTTTGATGATAATAACAGATTCCTCCACTGCGCTTCGCTCCGGTCGGAATGACAAAATGAACTATTGGAATGAAAATGTAGAATTTTTTTGAAAGGACTCCCACCCCTCCTGACCTCCCCTCAGGCAGGGGAGGCAACATACAACTATGCCAATCGATCTTGATACCTGGCCATTGTTTTATAAAGACGTTCTCAAAGTCAAAAACCCCAAACATCATCTCGCGATTTGTTGTTTGTGGACAGAGCGACAAGCAGTGGAGGGATTACTCAAAGACGTGGAGTACAACACGATCGGTAACCTCTACAGCGCGCAAGGGATCAACGCGATGATCCGCAATATTTTTGCGAATCCTCACATCAGAGTCATTCTTATTTGGGGTGCAGAGATGAGTTTGTCGGGACATTCACTGCTCATGTTTTCACAAAAAGGCGTGGACGCTGATCGCAAAATCATTGCGGCTCGTGGGGAGATCGAGCCAGAAATTCCCGACGACATAATCAAAGAATTTCAAGAAATGGTTGCTGTAGTGGATATGCGTGGTCGCAATGCCGTGGACTTTATCGCTAAAGCCAAAGAATTGTCAGCCAAATCTATTGAGCCGTTTGCCAAAAAATCGCGCACATTTCCTCGCAGTGAACCACAAGTCCGCTTACTTCCTAGCGAACAAACTGGGTTTCGTGTGAGTTCACCAAAAGTAGCAACGACATGGCTCAAACTTCTCAATGAAATTTCCAAGTATGGTCGCCCCAAACACACACGCTACAGTAAGGATAATAGTTTGAAAGAAATTTTGAACTTAACTGCTGTCATCACTGATGAAAATCCGGAAGACATTTATTTTCCGCAGTATTTGCCATTTGCGCGTGTTGAACTCGAAGCCTACTACGCAGAGATCATGACGAGTCGTCAAATTCCCGGTGTGGCATACAACTATGGAAAAAGACTGCGTGTGGATTTGGGTGTGGATCAAATTCAACAGATGAAAGAGCTCCTCAAAAATCGTCCGGACAGTAAAAAAATGGTGGCGATCACGATCGATCCGGTGCGTGATTGGGGAGAGGTTAATCAAGGAGACACTCCATGTTTAGTGATGGTGCTTGGAAGTGTGCAGGACGATAAATTTTTCTTAACGTGCCATTTCCGTAGCCAAGATATGGTGCATGGATGGCCGCGCAACACATTTGCACTGCGTAAACTCCAAAAAGATATCGCCGATAGTGCCAACATGAAGATGGGGCCACTCACGATGATCACGCACAGTGCGCATATGTATGCGGATGATTTTGGTCTCGTGGACAATTTATTGATGTCTCACTACGAGAAAGAACTTGGATTTACTCCACAAGTGCATTTTGAGTTTGATGCGCGGGGCAATGTAATCGTGGAAGTGATCGATGAACAAGATTCACAAGTGTATCAATACTGGTCCAAACGCTATGAAAGCGAAGCGGTGCCGATGGCAATCGAGCGGATGCTCAAAAAAGTACCGCAAGGAAAGCTCATTCGTGCTACCATTTTTGAGCCAAATGGTGGTCCGGCGATCAAGTGTTTTGAGGGGCGCACCGCACAAGAAGTGGCGTGGCAAATTACCGACTGGAAGTATCTGACCGATCCCGGACATTTGATGTATGTAGGACTAGAGCTTCAAAAAGCCGAAGAAGCGATCAAGGCACGGAAGTCGTACGAACAAGATCCGGCATAGCTGATTATGTAACAATACATGATACATTGACACATTCTTCTTCAAGTCTTATAATAATATTTTGAAGTTGTCAGTCCCAAAGGAGGGTTTTCATGACGACTGCAAATGAAAATAGCCAACTTTTTCCGCCTGCGGAGGAGTTTCGGCAAGAGCGTTTCAATATTAAAGCTTGGGTGGAGGAAAACCGTTCCTCCATCTTAAGAGAACTTCGCAAACATGGCAGGGCCGTTGTAAATAGCCCGCACGATGATGAAAAAGAAAGAGGCGAAATTACACGCTTCTTTGAGAGTTTGGGGTACAAGGTCAATCCTGGTCGTGATTATCGTAACGAGACTGATGGCTCGTTAATCATCACCCCATAGAGTTACCATATGCGCTGGGAGTGTATCTCTCAGCGCATTTTTTGTGTATTTTATTTTTTAAAATAAAGGAATGAATCTATGAGTATTGAAGAAGAACGAACAAAAACACGAGAGAAAATTGCACAAGAATTGAATAGTCTTCTCACGACTTTTTTTCGTATCGACCCATATATCGAAGATAAAAATGGGAAAAAAGTAACGAGGGGGTTTTTGCAATTGCAGGCTCGAACAATCATTGAATTAATTACTCAACTGACCCCCCAGCCATTTGATGCGATTGAAGTTTATCCGGGTGTTTTGTTGTTTGCAGACGGACGAATCTACAACAAACACTTTCAATTTGTGAAGGATGATCCGCAATTGTTTCAAGAAATTTGGGATATGGAAGTCGCAGGATTTGTGCTCCAACTTTCTGATATTGGTCTTCATCGCGGAGAATGATTTTTGCTTTGACTCCTGATTCAAAATCCGTCATGATGAAGACGCATGGATCCACAGAGCGTATTTCCCCATCGAATGGTGACTGAGGTTGTTCCGGAAGAGAACATGCCTCCTGCTTCTTTCACTTCAACTAAAGAGAGTAGTACTCCTCACCATGCAACGACTCCAGAGTTGGTTCAATCCGATACGCCGGCGATTGATCCGCGCAGCATGAAGAAGGGGGAGCTCAAGCAACGATTGATGAAAAGGGTCAAGGGTCAAGAGGAAAGGGTTCAGGAAGAAGGAAGGACAGGAGAGAATGAGAAAGAACCCCCACTTCGTCAAGGCTTCGCGAGCCAAGGAGAAGAAGAGATAAAATACAAGTTGCCGAGGGAACATGAAAGCGACGTAACAGCTACCGCTGTTCCTTCGTGGATGAATGATAGACCTGAGAACGTTACTCCGTCGCCGTCTTCATCAAAAACATTGGGAGAACTTTTTCCACTGCCCAAATTGAAACCCATCGATTCGCTTGTCATGAATATTCCGGCGTTTGTGACAGTTGCGGTGCTCCTTTCTGTTGGTGCATTTTTCATCGGCCGCCTTACTGCCACGGCTGGAAAAAGTGCACAAGCAAGTGAAGAAGTCGCGGCATCTCCCGCGCCAATTGTTCCTCTTTCTAGTCCAACTGCGATGATTGTTCAATCGCCTGATGAGATCATCACGAAAGAACACGCTGATATTACGCAAGCGCAAGAATTGGCAAAAAATCCAACAGATGAAAATAAGAAGACGATTTCTTCCATTATCCTCACTACGCTCAATTCTCTGACGCAAGGAATTGCTTCATATCCAGATGTTGCTGCATTGTATTATGAACGGGCACAGGTTGCCAAGTTGGTCATGCAAAACTCTGATCAATTAAAAAATCAAGCTCTGACTGATTATCAAAAAGCAATTGTACTTTCGCCATTGTCCGCCGATTATTACGCGGGGTTTGCAGATTACTATCAGGGGATAAGTGATACCCAAGACTCCATAACAAATTATCAAAAAGCAGTACAGTTGGATCCTAAAAATGCTGATGATCTCTATGCACTGGCAAAGCTGGAGGCGAGTGGCGATATGAAAGCCGATGCCGACACGTTGTACGCAAAATTACTGACACTTATCCCACAAGCATCCTCTACCTATGCGACGATCCAAAAAGAAAAAAGCGATTTGGAACAATCTATGGGTTTATCATCTCCAATAGCCACATCGTCAGGGATAAAACAATGACGTTTTCCCTCTCCTCATAGGAGAGAGAAGCAGATAAATTCATCTTTTTTCTTGCAAAATTCCACATTTGTCCTATAATTAGTGAATTGTTCGCGAAACAAGTGCGTTTCGAGCCTAAAGGAGGCTATAAGTTGAACAAGAAGGTTGTTTCGTTTGTGCTCTTTCTGTTCGCTGTGCTCATAGGAGCATGTGAAGGAGTATTCATTCTGACCGAAGGACCACTGCGCAGCGGAGGATATTTCCTCTACATTGTGTGCGCTGTATTCTTGTATATGTTTGTCCTTACAGACTTTTCCTGGTTGAGGACAAGAAAACTAGCAAGACTGCTGATGAGTCTTGCTCTGACTGTCTTTGCATTTTGGGGAGTTGTCCAATGTGTAGAGATCAAGGGATACAACCTCGGCTGGGCATCCATAGAAAGTGCGTTGGTTGTCGGTTTTGTCGCATACGTATGGAGTTCTTCGTTTGTAACAGCCTACAAGTATAGAAGGAACTCGCAGGAGTAAAAAGCAGGCCTCTCTAGAGATAGAGGGGCTTTTTTTCACCCAAAACTTGCTCCGCTCATCTAAATTTGGTACTGTACGAAAGAATAGAAGGGAAGTGTATGCAAAAGGGATTTTTAATTTCATTTGAAGGTGGCGAAGGTGGTGGAAAAAGTACGCAAATCGTGCGGCTGCGTGAGCACATGACGAGCGAGGGCTTTGATATCGTAGTGCTGCGTGAACCGGGGGGAACGGCGATCAGTGAACAAATTCGTGATGTGGTACTCTCGGCTAAAAATATTGGGATTGCGTATACAACTGAAGTTCTCCTGTTTCAAGCAGCACGGGCACAACTCTATCGTGAGATCGTATTACCTAGCCTTGAAGCAGGGAAAGTCGTCATCATGGATCGCACGCGCGACAGTTCTGTCGTCTATCAGGGGATGGTGCGTGGATTTGGCAAAGAACTCATCGAGCAATTAAATAATATCTCAACGAAAGACACCTATCCTGATCTCACATTTTTCTTAGACGTTGACGTTACAACAGGGTTGCAACGTCAAAATGACGCAGGTGGCAACAATCGCATGGAAATGGAAAATCTTGAATTTCACAAAAAAGTTCGTGATGCGTATGTGCAGCTTGCTAGAGAAAATAGTGAAAATCGTTGGGTCACAATCGATGCGAACAAATCGATTGATGCAGTTGAAAAGACGATTTGGGAAAAGGTGCAAACTGCACTCGAGTTGCGATAGGCGTTATTTTTCAAGTGGTATACTACTTCAATCGTTTCTTCTGTTGCCTATGACGGGCAGAGGTGAAGCAGTGTCGACGTTTATGCAGATTATGCTAGTTGGCGCAGCTACTGCAGTAATCATTCAACTTCCTATTATTGTAGGACAGCTGATGTCAATCGCATCTTCGTTGGGAAGGATTGCTTCCGCTCTAGAGCGGTTAAGCAAGAAAGACAAGGATCACTCCCTCTTTTAGAGAGTGCCGGCGCCTCAGCGGAATCTGAGGCATTGTTACAATTTCTTGATTGATTTTTAAAGTTCTTCTTGCATATGCACAAAGCACATGCATATACTTATGTTCTAGTGCGCCCCACTAGATTTTTTTTGGCCAAACGCACTGTTGTCAGAGAGAAGGAGAACAGTATGCAGCACCATGAGCGTCGTACATATCAGGAAGAGAATGGAATTAATACGGGACTTCTTGCGCAAGCAATGGCTGCAGGACTCTTTGCCGATCGGCGAGTGTCTGTCCCTCCAGAAGCGCAAACTTCTTTTTTTGGACGTAGCTTTATTTCTGTAGATCAAATTCAATCTTCCAATGAAGTCAATCAATTGTTTGAAATGGCCGATGTCATGGCAAAGGTCACTGAGTCCAATGGCGTATATCGTCCACTGGTTGGATACGGAGTGACCGAACTTTTCTATGAAGCAAGTACGCGCACATCTCTTTCATTTGAGGCCGCCGCCAAGCGGCTCGGGGCCAAAGTACATGTGCGCGATGGGATGGGGATGTTTAGTTCCGTGACCAAAGGTGAATCACTGCAGGACACGATTCATGCTGCATGTCAGACGACAGGAAATGATTTGATTGTGCTTCGCCATAAAGAAGATCGCTCTAGCGAAGTAGCTGCAAAAATTGCCGCTCGCTATGGTGTTCCTATCATCAATGCCGGAAGTGGCTCCCTCGAACACCCTACGCAAGCCCTTCTTGATTTGTATACCATCAAGCGGCTCGTTGGGAGGACAGAAAGGTTAAAAGTCATGATGGTGGGGGATTTACTCTACGGTCGCACGATTAAATCACTCGCTAAATTGTTAGCAATCATGGATCCACAAGTAGAACTCGTGTTTGCGTCGCCACAGGAACTCGCTGCGCCTGCAGATTTTGTGGAAGATATTTCCTCTCGTGTCGGGAGTGTGGAGGAGACAGATGAGTTTCTTTCTGCATTGCCGGAGGCTGATGTGGTGTACTGGACACGGGTCCAAAAAGAGCGGTTCCCACTTGGCCAGGAAGAGCTCTATGATCGCGTGAAAGACCAATTTATCTTTCGGCGTGAACACATCGAGCTGATGAAAGAACATTCTATCCTCATGCATCCACTTCCGCGGGTCAACGAGATCGATTATGCGGTAGACAAGGACCCACATGGC
This sequence comes from Candidatus Cerribacteria bacterium 'Amazon FNV 2010 28 9', assembly GCA_003176165.1. GTDB lineage: Bacteria > Patescibacteriota > Microgenomatia > UBA1400 > UBA12028 > PSRQ01. The sequence goes on along the minus strand of PSRQ01000042.1, from coordinate 3,368 downwards.
GCATATTTCAGACAAATGCGCAGCGGTTTGTACATCCGTATGGCACTGATGCACGAAATTTTATTGGGGCATCAAATTGTAGCGTAAAGGAGAAACATATGAGCAAAGAACGAGGAACATTAAAAGTTATTCAAGGTCCAATGTTTGCTGGGAAGACAACAGAGCTTGAGACGGCAGTATGTATGTACGAGGAGGGGACGGCGATTGCAATCAAGCCCAGTATTGATAATCGATATAGTGAGGGTCGATTGGTCAGTCATGATGAAGCAATGCGCAATGAGAGCGATGTTGGGATTCCCGCGTTCAATGTTGATCGAGAACATTCCGATTTCTTGCCGTTTTTGACTCCCGCAGTGGTATTGGTCGTGATCGATGAAGTTAATTTTTTCTCATTTGAAGTGCTTGCCCCTCAAATTGAATTACTACTCGCACAGGGAATCGATGTTGTTGCTGCAGGGCTTGCATATGATGCGTTTAAACAGCCATTTGGTGCAACGCTGGAATTAGCAGAAATTGCAGATGCGGTTGTTGAACTCACTGCTTTGTGTGAGTGTGGGAAGCGGGCCAAACACTCCTATCGCAAAAAGCCCATTGAAGGCCAGTTGGTAGTAGGTGGGGCGGATCTGTATGGAGCGTGCTGTGATGTATGCTGGCACCTGCATAATCCGCAACTCGAGGAAAATGGGGTTTGATGGGGTAAATTGTAAGAGACTTGCAAAAAAGAAGTAAATGATATATACTCCTTAAAGTGCAATTTGATGTGGACACTCATATGAGACCAACACTCAAACAACACCAGATAAAGCATCTGCACAATCTTTGTCAAAAGATTGGAAGGAGTCATTTCTAGTCGCCGCCTCAAGAGGGCGGTTTTTTTATGGTGAACGAACACGATCAACGCCAGCAGTGTTACCCAGAACTCGTTATCGCGAGTGGGGCAAAAAATAAGCTTGATGCAGCCAACAATCTGTATGGAGAGTATTCCTTTTATCTGGTTGGGATTGATCCCGAAAAAGCCTATGGTGTTCATGAATCAGAGGCTCCTTTTGCAGGTCAAGTGGCATATGAGAAAACAGAGGCAATTCTTGATCACTACAATGAACCTCGCTATCTAGTCATGGGAGCGGACATTTGTACATGGGTTTGGAAAGAAGGAGAGAGTTTGGAACAAGCCGTTGAACTCAAAAAAGCAATCCGCAACATTGATCCTCAAGATACACTCAAAGTTGAAGCAGCAGTAAAAGAAGCCCAGGTTCAAGCGAGACAGCTGTATTGTAATGGAAAGTTCTACGTTCTGTGGGATGTCGGAATTGTGATGCAATCTTCAGATCATTCTTACAAAAGAGGTGTAATTCTTGAATGTATGGCAGAGTTTGACCAGGGAATCCCAGAAGAAGTTGTTGCACAAGCTACCGCTACAGACAAAACACTGTATGATAGTACGTTTGTGAACTTAGCAAAACAAGCGGGAGTATATGCAACCACTCTCACGGTGCGCAATAAAGGTGAAATTGGAGTCGAATGGATGGCTTCTCCTCAATTAATAGAAGAAGTTGTTCATGGGGGTGTGCTCAACAAAAGCTTATTTGCTCAGTTGGTTGATCCAGGACGATTTCGAGGTGAGAAAGATGGGGAATTGTTTGAGCAAGTGTATCTCAATTTTGAAAATTCGGCAATCTAAGTTAAAATAGGCATCTTACGAAAAAAAATTATGAATGAACGCACTGTTATTTGCACCATCGATACTATTGGGAGAGAACAATATCTAGTTATTACCAATACTCCGTACGAGAGACCGGATGAGGATGCTGCGATGCGAGTTCAGATTACCGATTCTGGTAAACCTGTCTCCCGTGATGCCGTACTTGAAAGGTTGAGTACGCTTTTGGTCAACGGAAAATATGATGGTTTGGTGGTTCCAATAGCTTCTGTCTTAAAAGTAGTCGAAGACTTACTTTCTCAACCCCAAAAATAATTCTTCTTTTCTATTTGAGTGTGATTGGTAACTCTTGTGCCATGGCAAACACGGGTCGTTGCGAGATGAGTTGCGTTGAAGCCATATCCGTGGGAGGCAAAAGGAAAATGTAGGGAAGTTCAGGCAGACTTTTTGATCTTTCTAGAGATGAAACCATCCACCGAATTTGCTCATACAAGACATCTTTGAGGCCAATCTCGTACTCGGTTTGTTTTATTCGTGCATACGCCTCTTTATAGCTGGCGTCCGTTCCAAATTCGGACTTGTCGAAGCGGACATCGTTGTAATCCACTTTGAGTGACGCGAATGGAAGGGGATCAATTCCATGTGCCAGGCACATGGTAATGACTCGAGCTGTGTAGAGAAGATGATCTTTCATCTCATGTTCAAGGTGACTCGGAATTTCTTCGCTTGGATTTGATGGTGTGGGTACATCAGTATATCCAATGAGTGAAAAAAAATCGATGTTCAAGAGGGCAGCGATTTGCACGGCATAGTTGATCAGATCTCCAACCTCTTCCAACACGCGTGGATCCCTGAACGGACTCACATCAACGGTAGGATCAGCGAGCACTTCTTCGTACTCTGCTTTTTCTTTGGAAAAGAGAGAAGTGAGTCTTGAAGGTGTATTGTTCACCTCGATCGCAGGGCGCTTATGCACCCAGTCCAAGATACGATCAGCTAATTGTTGTTCTGCGCTCGTAGCCATCGTTGACAATCATAAAATTGTAAGAAGGGTGAAATAAAGCTGGTGCTTTGTGTGCGAAGTTGCTATACTAAATATCCTCCCTTTTTCTCTTGTCTTTCAGGATTCATAGACTATACTTCGTTCTATGACTACTGAACAGATCGCTTGCACTCAAGAGCGTATTGAGACACGACGCAAAGAGCTTCATGATGTGTTTTCAAAAATAGAAGGCAATGGGCGAGCGCGTGTGGCGATGGGAGAGGGATACGAATTTATTTTTGCGCAGCTTGCGGTGGCTGTGTGCCGATTAGAAGTACATGCTCTGGAGCTTGAACGTACGTTAGAATCTCGAGAAAAATGGGAAAAATTTAGTGTTGATTTTGTGTTTGATGAGCAAGCGGCACTGGAAACGATGGAAAAGGAATTTCAGAGTGTGGATAATCTTTTCTCCAGGCTGTACGAGCTCATTGGTGGTCTTATTAATGATTGAGTCAACACGATGTATAAGTATATCTTTTTCCCAATCTGATCTTGTCCTCAAGTTATCTCATAGTATAATCAGTGTATTATTCTTTTGTGCATACAAAGGAGCCGGGAGGCTCTTTTTTGTGGTCGCAGAAGGTGAGCTCCTTAATACACCTTTGTTTTGCTGCTTTGCGCAGACTGCCTATTCGGCCGTTTCGCAAGCCGGAAACTACGGTGCAT
>PSRQ01000016.1 GCA_003176165.1 Candidatus Cerribacteria bacterium 'Amazon FNV 2010 28 9' | reverse complement strand
AGCCTTCGTCGGGAATCGGACCCGAGACCTCAGTCTTACCAAGACTGCGCTCTACCAACTGAGCTACAAAGGCACACTGTCACTCACCTCAACATGACAGATAGTTATTTTAACATGGAGAACTCGATCAAGATACCAGAAGTTGGGACCTTTTTTACAGCCCTACATAGCAAAGGGCAAGCCTGGAGTTGTTCCCCGCTCTAGAAAGAGCAGGACGGGAAACTGTTCATCTCACCACAGTGGGACAAAACTGGTGTTTCCCTTACATTGGATTGTCGAGGAAAATGACTCCAGGCTACAGTCCACAATATATGTAGGGCTTATGCAAAGATTACCCAAAAAAGATATGAAGTGCAACATGCACTCTCTGTAGCAATCTGAGCGGGAAAATTTGTATACTTCAAGAGTTATGCACAAGTATGTACAATCGACCACTCAAGGAAACCTGCGCTACTACCATACAAAGTATCCCCCCACCCCAAAACTCTTGGTAGTATCTGGGCTTCATGGAGACGAAGCTGGTGTCATTGAACCACTCTTCCTTCATCTTACCACTCAAGAAAAGGAGCTACCCCCTACCCTTTTTATCCCTGTCATGAGTCCTTCAGCGTTTGAACGTAAGCAGCGCAAAAATAAGCACGGAAATGATGTAAACAGAATATTTGGTTTGAACACTGGTGATACTGAAGAACAAGTTGCTAGCTCAATCGTTAAGGCTCATGCCCCATATAATTTAGTTGTGTCATTCCACGAAGATCATGAATATTCTCAAGTATACGTCTATGATGTGGGCACCACTCCATGTGAGCCGGATATTTCTTCCTGGAGAAACGCCATCCATGCACTTTCTCTCGATCTTCTCAATGGGATTGACGATCCAAGCGATGCAGACTTAGGGTATCGATTTGAAGAGGGCTACAATCACGAGCTTGCTGCAAAAAACAGTGGAGAGTTTGAGCATTGGGTCATACAAGAGAATTTTGCCCCGCGCAGCCTCACCCTAGAAATCCCTGCGCACGCCACAAGCTACCAAAAACGAGGGGCGATCGAAGCGACACTTCAACACCTCATTTTACCTCTTTTCCCTTAATTAAAGTGGAAATTTCACTTTTTTTTGCTAAAATGAGCTACTTTCGTTCGCGACAACCATTGCGGTTGTCTTTAACGTAAGGTGCCGCATGAAAAGATTCATACGGTTCATTAATAGCCTCCCATTCTGTGGAAAAGTAGCAATACAACCAGTTGTTTACCATCTTTACGAAAGTACAACACGGAAAGAGCGTCGATTATGGTTTGTTGGACTGGTGATCCTGCTTGGTAACCTTGTGTATTTTCATAGCGCTAATGCTATAGCTGGATTGCAGGTTGTGATGCACGCTCCCCCTCTATGGGCTGGTGTGATATGTGGTATCTATGCACTCGCAAATATCTGCGTGGTGATGGCACAAATCGCATTAGGAATTCGGGCGTTTAAATTCCTGCTGAAAGGATCTTATTCTCGGGTGAAACGACAACATAAGCTCACACCTCTGAACGAAGTGATTTTCATGGTCGTCGTGACGGCGGGCGGACAGTTGTTGTTTCAACTCGCATCCACTTCTTTTCAGAAGTGAACAGGATATCTGGGGCTTCAAGGAAGAATAAACTTGAAGCCTTTTTTTATGTAGATTCTCATAATTACTGCGTCTTCATGTACTCTTTGAGCCAAGCACTAAACTCACCATTGATCTCAGGATGTTTGAGCGCAAACTCGACGACAGTCTTCATGTACTCAAGTTTATTACCCGTGTCATAGTATCGACCATTTTTGATCTCGGCAGCGATGACTTTTTTCCCATCCGCCAACATCAATTTGAGGGCATCATTGTAATACAGCTCACTTCCATCCTTGAGATTGGAAAGAGCTTGATCTAAATAATCAAAAATGTCGGGGGTTAACAAAAACCCCGAGACATTAGCAAGGTTGCTTGGAGCGTTCGCTTTCCCTGGTTTTTCAATGATTGTTTCGACATCAATGAGTCCATCGCGAATCGTTTTTCCGCCAGCGATACCATAGCGATCAAAGTCCTCATCCCGCGTCACGCGCACGGATGCAAGAACCGATGAACCAAACTCGTTATAGACATCCAGAAGTTGTTGGAAACGAGAAACGGGCTCTGCTTTGATGAAGTCATCACTCCAAGTGTAGATAAATGGTTCGTCACCAATGAGCTCGCGAACGTTTAATAAAGGAGTGCCATTTCCATATGGCCCTTTTTGACGCACATAGACAAAATTGGCCAGATCAGACACAGCCTCAGTCATCTTGAGTAATGGCTCTTTTTTAGGTCCACCCATGCGCAAGTTTTCCACCAATTCCATACTCGGGCGATCAAAATGATCCTCGATACTCCGCTTGTGATAACCGGTAACGATGATAATTTGCTCAATCCCGACGCTGACTAATTCTTCCACGATATATTGAACGATTGGCTTATCGACGATGGGCAGCATCTCTTTGGGCATGGCTTTGGTTTGTGGTAAAAACCGTGTCCCAAATCCTGCGGCTGGGATAACTGCTTTGCGAACTTTTTGTGGCATATGCTGTTCCTTGAACTACGATGTGCTTCAATCATAGCACTGTTGGGCAAACCTCGTCATCCCTGACGCTTTTTTTGTCATTGCGACCGAACCCCCACGATCACACTACAGATTTCTCGACTATCGTGCTTCGCTCGATGTGCTCGAAATGACAGGAGTAGTTATTTTCTCCTTGCCAGCATAGATAAAACTTGCTACGGTTATATGTAGGATGGATAAGAAGAAAATACTGCTTATCGCGTTGGCGATTGTGGTGATTATTGTCGCTATAGGTGGTGTGGTCTTTTTTGTGACGCAACAAAATACCCCTCCCCCCTCGTCTACAACAGGTGTCGTTCCCGCTACTCCAAGTCCCGCTTCTCTCACACTCACCGTCCAACCATCATCCCCCACGATAGCCGCGAGTTCTTCAGCGAGTCTGGATGTCTTTTTAAATACTGGTGGAGTTGCGATTGATGGCTTCCAATTTATCGCGACACTCAATGGAAGCAGCTCTCCCACAGTGACAGATACTGATCCAGCGACGACGGGAATACAGATCGAACCAAGTACTGGGGTAGCACTCACTCCAGTAACCAATAGCGTCGTCAATCAAAATGGTGACCAAGTCATTCGCTACGCTATGATCACGCAAGATGCTTCGCAATCCTTTAGTAATACTGCCCCTACAAAGGTAGCTACGATTCACTTCACGACAGCAACCAATGGCACTGCGCAAATTTCGTTTGACACACAAAACACACGAGCCAATCGTACGGGCTCCACCCAAGAAACATTGATTGCCGGGGCAACACAAAGCTTCACTATTACATCAGCTATCGCGACCTCTCCCATTGCTTCTTCTTCGGGAACACTAGCAACAGCTCCATCGCCAAGTCCTGCGCTCATTGCCAAAGCAGCAAGCAGCAGTGTGAATACCAAACCCAACCCCACACCCACACTTGCTCCCAGTTGCAATGCTGCCTGTCTTTCCAGCAGTGACTGTAGCAGTGGACTTTCATGTATCAACAATGCCTGTGTAAACGTGGCCTGCCCAGGATCTGCATCCTGTACCTGCACAGCTACACCAACACCAAAGGCAACTGCAACCCCCAAACCCACCACAACGCCAACCCCGCTCGCACTTGCCCAAACAACAAGGAATGGTCAATTTTCTGATACTAGTATCAATACGATTGCAAGTTCCTCGGCTTCAGATATTGCTGCAGGTGCTGTCACTACACAACCCAAAGTCGCCAGTATCGCTGCCCTTCCAGCCAGCCTACCTGTGACCGGAGGTATTGAAGACACCTTCATGCTCCTTCTCAGCGGAGTCGCTTGTGTGACTGTGGCGGGAGTCCTCATGCTGTGGATGTTTTAATCATTTTTACTTGAGTATTTTTATCTTTACGCTTTCATGCTATAATTCCTCTCATGTCGTTTTTCTCACGTATTGGTCAAGTTGTTCTATTTCCAATCAAGTTCGTCGCTCAAGTGATCAATGAACTGAAATTCGTAACTTGGCCCTCACGCAAAGACGTCATCAACTCGACCTTGATCGTCGTGTTATTTAGCCTCTTTGTCGGGGCCTGGGTTGGGGGATTGGATTTTGTATTTACCAAAGGAATTGGTTTACTCTTGAAGTAAACCTATCGTAAAAGGAACCTTATGTCAGATCAGACAAACACACCACAAGTCCCAGAAACACAAGAAGTTGTGACCTCCACACCAAGTCACGTGATTGTCAACCCAAATGATGATAAACGTGCTCGTTGGTTTGTCGTGCATACTTACTCTGGTCATGAAAACAAAGTCGCTCAAACACTCCAACAGCGTGCACAGACCACTGGTCAAACCGATAAAATTTTCGAAATGCTTGTCCCCACTCAAGAGAAGATCCAGATCAAACGTGGGAAAAAACAACCTGTTCGTGAAAAGATTTTCCCAGGATACATGCTTGTTAAAATGATTTTAACCGATGAAACTTGGTTATTGGTACGCACCACATCTGGTGTTACTGGATTTGTAGGCAACGGTAGCAAACCCACTCCCCTCGCCTCCCACGAAGTTCAAACGATCCAAAAATACATGAGTCAAGGAGCCCCAAGCTACAAAGCTGGCTTCTCCGAAGGTGAAGCGGTCAAAATCGTCGAAGGACCATTTGCCGACTTTATCGGTACCGTTTCAGGTATCGACGAAGGGAAAGGCAAAGTCACCGTTCTCGTCTCTATCTTTGGTCGTGAAACTCCAGTGGAGCTAGACTTCCTCCAAGTTGCAAAGATCTAAACCTATGGCTTCCATGCAAGAAGGGGCAATTACCCAAACCTATTCGGCAAGTGAATTTAACCCTGTGAGAATGATTCACCAATGGGCAGAAGGGACGTTGCGCAAAGTAGAGGTACACAAATTGTCCAATGGGCAGTTGGATAAGTTGGTGGAGTACACTGCTAAGTATCGGACATCTCTTGCAAAGGCAACATCAAACGGCGGTGTTCATTTCAATGGAACGGAAAAAGGAATGGATAATAATCTTCAAGATTTGGAACGCATTCTCAATCTTGAACAAAAAAAGAGAAAACGGACACTTCTAGGGAAACTTATTTCCTGGGCCCAGAGAAGTTAAGGTGTATACTATACCCTTACAAGGGGAACACTATGCCACAGGAAATTATCATTCCATATCTAAACGGAAAACCAATTGGGTTTGAAGGAAAAGCCATTACGGCACTTTCAGAGCTTTCTCCAGAGGAGCAAGAACGGTTTTGGGAGCAGTATCGCCATCTTCGTCTGCGCCAAATTGAGAATGTTCTGTATCTTTTTGATCCCGACAAAAAAACTGAGAGACAACGCGAATAGCGAATCCGCCCAAGGCGTGATATAATACTTGTTATCAACCCTCACCTCGGGTTTTTAAACATTGAGGAAGTATTGTTCCAGAGAGGAACATACGAAAACAGCTTCTATCTTCCCACTATTGGGATTTTTGTTTTCGTCTTTCCTCAAGTCTAGTTGAACAATACTGTTGTTTGATTGCAATAATAAAAGGAGCCCGTATGGCAAAGAAAATCAAAACAGTCTTTAAGCTGAACCTCCAAGCAGGTGCAGCCAATCCAGCACCTCCAGTCGGTCCTATCCTTGGTCAGCAAGGTGTGAATATCATGGAGTTTTGTAAAGCATATAATGATGCCACCAAAGACAAGCGTGGCCAAGTCATTCCTGCTGAGATTACGGTCTATGAAGATCGTTCCTTCACCTTTATCTTGAAACTTCCACCAGTTTCCGCTCTCATCAAACAAGCAGCCAAGATTCAAAGTGGTGCAAAGACAACAGGTAAAGAAACTGTTGCCACCATTACCACAGATCAGGTGCGCGAAATTGCACAAACCAAAATGCCAGATTTAAACTGTACTAGTATCGACTCCGCTATGCAAATGGTCATGGGAACTGCTCGTAGTATGGGAGTGAAGGTAGCGTAACAATTTACAATTTTCGAATTTTCAATTTTCAAACTTGAAATTTGAATTTTGAAATTTTCTCCGAAGGAGCCGTATGAGTAAAACAAAATTTAAAACAGTTGAAATGAGTGGTGAATCCTCAAAGAAGAAAAGCTATGAGGAAAAGCGCGCAGCCAAGTCTGCAAATCGTGCTGCTGATGAAATGGCAGAAATTGAAGCAGGGATGGGTGAAGTGGTGATTGATGAAACCTCTACAACCCCTATCGTGGAAGAGGCGCAAACAGAAGAGGTAAAGGTAGAGAAGAAATCTCAAGTAGCGCGCCGTGGTAAACACTACGTGACTGCACATGGTAAAGTCGACCGCAAGCAAATCTATGCAGTCGAGGATGCACTTGAACTTCTCAAGAAAACCAAGTATGCCAAGTTTGACGAATCAGTTGAAGTGCACTTGGTAACCAAAGACATCATGAGTAACGTCGAAGTAGCCTTCCCACACTCTACCGGAAAAACCATTCGCGTGGCTATCGTCAATGACGACGTGATCGCCAACCTCGAAAAAGGAATCATTGATTTTGATGTCTTGATCGCTACACCTGCACAAATGGGAAAGATCACCAAGTTTGCCAGACTTCTTGGTCCCAAAGGCCTCATGCCCAACCCAAAGAATGGGACATTGACCGCCAACCCAGACAAAAAGAAAGCTGATTTGGAAGGTGGCAGAACCACGATTCGTGGCGAAAAGAAGGCACCTCTCATGCACGTTCTTATCGGGAAAGCATCGATGGACACCAAAGACTTGGCTGACAATATCGCCACACTCGTTAAAGCAGTGGGCCCAACCAAGATCACCAAAATGGTTGTCTGCACCACGATGAGTCCAAGTGTGCGCATCGTCGTCGCGTAATTTTCCAGGGTAAGAGCCCATTGGATCAGTTACGAGAACGGTTGGTAGGTAAAAGGATAATTCTCTTAGAGATATTACAACTTACCTATCTTCTACCATATCAAAAGAACACCACAAAACCAAGCCTATCAAAGGCCTTATTTTCGGTTAAAATTGAAAAAATCGCTATAACATAGGCAAGAGATACTCTGCAACAAAGAGTAGAAAGTGTGATACAATACATCTGTCCGAAGACAACAGGCACACCCGCCTACATCCGTTAACAAACGGATTACGGCGAGGTAAATAAGACCTGTCGAGGAAAAACACCAAAAGAGCTTTACTAAAGCTTTATTGGTTTCTTCCTCGCTTGAAAGAGCGAGTTTTTTATTTTCACTCGTCTTTTTCTATCTGAAATAGTATTTATTTTTGTCATCCTCACGAAAGTGAGGATCATGAAACATTTGGAATAACCCATAGGTTTTTGTTGAACCCAAGCTTTTCCAACAAAAGGATGATTCCCGCCTTCGCGGGAATGACAAACACAGAGAGGGAGGTGAATACACATGCCAAACAATAAAAACATCGCGCAAACAGCAGAATTGGAAGAGAAAGTACAAAAAGCAAAATCCATCGTATTCACAAAATACGCCGGACTTTCTGTCAAACAACAAACTAAGCTTCGCAGTGAATTGAAAAAAGCCGGAGCCGAACTTGTTGTCGCAAAGAACACATTACTTGCACGAATACTAAAAAAAGAAGCACTTTCATCCACTCTTCAAGGACAAACAGCAACGCTGTTTTCATACGAAGATGAAGTGAAAGCACTTAAAGTGCTCGTCCAATTTGCCAAGGACAACACACTCCCAGAAGTCGGAGAAGGACTCATGGGTGGCGAAGTATTGAGCAAGGATCAAGTCATCGCACTCTCCAAGCTCCCAGGCAAGGAAGAGCTGATTGCGAAGATGATGGGAAGTATGAAAGCACCTGGAAACAACCTCGTGGGAGTCCTCACTGCCTCCATCCGCGATCTCGTATTCGTACTTTCTGCGGTTGCAAAGAAAAATGCATAATAAAGACGCGCAGAAGAAAAAAAGTCGCACAATGTGCGCAAAAATAGTATTCGATTACTCGCATAATATGTGCGAAAAACAAGAAAGGAAGTTGTTGAAGGGAGATCGGTTGGTTAGCACTAAAACTATCAACTGCTCGCTATCAACTACTTACTATAGTATGGCCGATATTCAATCTATCGTTGGAGAGATCGAAAAACTCTCACTCTTGGAAGTCGCAGAGCTTGTCAAAGCTTTGGAAGAGAAGTTTGGTGTGAGTGCAGCAGCCCCAGTCATGATGGCAGGTGGCGCCGCTCCAGCAGCAGCCGCAGCTGAAGAGAAGACAGAATTCAACGTCGTTCTCAAAGCAGCAGGTGACAAGAAACTCGAAGTCATCAAAGCTGTCCGCTTGATCAAACCAGAACTTGGACTTGGTGAAGCAAAGACATTCGTCGAATCAGCACCAAAGGTGCTCATTGAGAATGCCAAGAAAGAAGTGGCAGAGGATGCCAAGAAGAAACTCGAGGCAGCAGGTGCAACTGTCGAATTGGCATAATTCGTTTCAACTTCGTTTGAATAATAAAGAAAACGTCCCGTCTAGTGCGGGACGTTTTTGGATTTCCTCTTCTCTTTTATATCTTTTAATATAGGTCTTAGTTGTTATCTCCACAAGCCAACGGCTATTTGTGATTTTTTGCTGTCATCTCGACCGCTTCTAGTCCGCCTCATTGGCGGACTAGAAAGTGGAGAGATCTGTAGTCAGATATACTATCAAGTCAACATTTCTCACAGATTTCTCGACTATCGGTCCGTAGGCTGACGGATCGATACGCTCGAAATGACATAAGAAAAATGAAGGACATCGTTGTAATGAGTGAAATCGTTTAAAAAATGACCCCGTACAATGCCACTTTTTCGTCTTTGGAAAAAAAAGACAGATAAGTCGCCGTCAACATTTTTCTGTTAAACAGCGGCGAATGAAAAAGTAAAACACCATACGAGCATAGGTACCAAAATATGGTATGAAATTGAAAATTAAGGTACATCGGGTTGAAGAAGTGGTTTTAGGATATCCTTTTTTAAAAAATATTTTTGTACCATCTTCACATTACATACATCCGCGCTTGATTTTATAATCATTTCTCACAGCACGAATGAGAAAAATTAAAACAATAAGTCAACAACTCAATTTTCTCCAAAAACCTATATTATTTTTGCATAGAAATTCGTTAAAAAACCGAAAGAAAGACGATGCACTATACTGAGCCACTTTGTTGTCTATTGACGACGAGTGAGATTTTATGGTACGTTGAGTACACAAACATCAAGGCATCACCTTTCCTGTTTTCCTAGATTGCAAACATGGGATATCCATTCCCTGTTTTGTTGTACCCATAAAGGAGTTTTGTATGAGCGACTCGTCAAAATCATCAGCACCAAGATTAAATATTCATGATCTGCCTGACTTATTGACGATCAAGGAAGTCAGTGAAATCTTGCGTGTCTCTCCCCTCACCCTCAAACGCTGGGGAAAGCGCGGCAAGCTTGATGCCATTCGCATCAACTCTCGAGGTGATCGCCGGTATAAAAAAGAATCCGTCCTCTGGATTTTGGGAATTGATCCTAGTTAAGGTTAACTACAAAACACGTGGAGAAAAAACTCCAAGCCCACAAGTTGGCGCTTCCAACGCCATGGTTCTTGTATAAGGCGATACATCCACTCAAGATGAAAACGCTCTATCCAATGAGGAACAGAACGCGCAATGCCTGCTTCATACTCAAATGAGCCACCGACAACCATGGCCAGTTTGACTCCGCTTCGTTCAAGAGCCTCTCCATTTTGAATAATCCACTGTTCCTGCCAAGGAGCACCATACGCTACAAACACCATATGTGGACGATACAACTGAAGCTTCGAGAGTACTCTTTCGCGCTCACTTGTCTGTTCATGACGAATATCCTCTGCTCCCGGATCTGATAGCCAAGTTCCTTGCATCCTCCACTTTTCAACAACTTGATCTACGCTTCCCTGTTTACCCCCGATGAGGAACACTCTATACTTTTTTTCTTTTGCTACAGATAACAACTCATGAAACACTTCTCTCCCTGGTATACGACTAAAGGAAATTTTCTCGTTTCTTTTCTCTCCTACTCTTCCTCTCTTCTTCTCTCTTTTTTTTAACGCCCACACAATACCGCTTCCATCTGGAAGATTGTAAGTGGATTGCAATAAACAATGATAAAATTGCTTATTATGAAGTGCTAAACGCACTTGTTCAGGGTTTGGGGTAAAAATTATTATTGGTTTTTTCCTCTGGGATTCAATTAACTCTTCCACTACACTCAGCAATTGAAGTTTTGTTCCGCTAAAAAAAGGGATACCAAATATTTCATTGACTGATCCATTTTTATCGTCATCTATCATAAAATTTACTCTCCACTATATAGTGAATAAAAGGCGAAAATATTACATGTGACTCGTGTTTTTCTTCATTTTCTTTTTATTCTTCCACACCAAAGTCCTTTATTTTTACCTTATGAGACAAATATAACATTTTCTTTTCTTTTCGTAATAGGCATCGATCTGTTAATAATTTTAATTAAAAAAGTCCGATTTAAAAACATAATAAGACGCCAAGGATCTCTCTTGTTATGAGTACGATTTATAGAGTTATTCAGATTTTAAAAAAATAAACGATCATTTTCCTTTTTTTGAATACTTTTTAATTATCTTAAAATTAAATTTTTATACTCTTCTATTAAGAAAAATCTTTCATCCCTCTTCCCTTTATCAAAAGAGAAGCAGTGGAATGCTATATTCCTCCGTCTTAAAGTCCCAGAATCATTTGCCCTGCTTGTTCGCTTCCAATTTCTTCAAAAATACTATAAGACAATATTTTTTTTAATCCACTCATCACCGCATACATCGGGTCAGGAGCCACACTCACGGGAATACACAGTTCTTTTGAGAGCTTGGAACTGAGTCCTTCCAATTGGGACACCCCTCCCACCAGTAAAAGGCCTTCTTCTAAAACACAACTGGCGGAAGAGGCCGGAAGCCCCGAAAGGAAACGTTGAATAGAAATAACCAATTCTTGGATAGCCTGTGAAAGTACGCCTTCACACATGTCCATTGCAATAGTATATTCCGCGAATCCCTTGGGCCCTTTCCCTTGTACCGCAATTTGAGCCTGCTGACCGTAGCGAGTCAGGATTTTTTCAATTTCAGATGCTACACACTCCAAGTGATATTGAGAGCGAATTTCTTTTTGTAGCGCCTCAATGAAAGAAGAGCCAGTACATTCTAACTCTTGTACTGAAAGGAGAGCTCCACTGCCAATACTCCCAATTGAGCTTGTTCCTTGCCCAAGTGAAACAATCACAGATGTTTTTGAAGCAGTTGTATCCACACCTAACCCAACTGCCGCCGCAAACAAGTCAGCGACACCTCTAACCTCTCCTCCGGTAAGTGACTTTATAATTGAGAGCAGCGCCTTTTGCTCCACATGTGTTTGCGTAGACCCAATGCTAACCAACACTTGTGGCGGAAAAAAGGGAGTCATCTGTTTTGTTGCTTGGTGGAAAACATCCCGGATAAAAGAAGCGGCAATCCTAGGATCCGTTACACGACTATTGGGAAAAACAGGTACCTGCGAGAATGTTTGCGTTCCCACCACCTCTTCCCGTTGCTTTCCTTGAGGAACAGTAAGAACACTGGGTAGATCAAACTGCTGATTTGTGGTCTTCGTAAAAAGACGGGTCGTCGCAGAACCCGGATCAAGAGCGAGGGTGGCACTCAACATATCTTTTATCGTATCACATGAGAGAGACCCTATTCGTGGGTACATCTTCATTGGGATATGCGCTATAATACAGATAGTCTGCTATGAATAAGCGCGTCCTTTTTACGTTCCTTTCTTTTGTCTTTATAGTTGTGGGTACAATTCTTGCAATCCGCTATGCTGAAGGGTATCGCCCTACCACACATGGGATTGTCAAAGCGACAGGCTTGTTGGCTGCCAACTCATTTCCTAACGGCGCATCACTCTATATTAATGGGAATTTAACGTCCGCTACGGACACCACAATCAACCTTTCTCCTGGAAGTTATGATCTTGAAATACGCAAAGAGGGGTATTTCCCCTGGCGCAAAAAAGTCGAGTTAGACTCAGAGCTCGTCACCCAAACCAACGCCATGCTTTTCCCGACAGCGCCCGGGCTTTCACCACTCACGTACATTGGGGCTGATCATATTTTCCCCTCTCCAGATGGACAAAAACTCCTGTTTATGACGGCATCAGCGTCAGCACAACATGATAATGGGCTGTATATCTTGGATCTTTCTGATAACCCACTTGCTCTCCAACGAGGCCCCAGACAAATTGCTCAAGAAACGAGCAATTCACCATTTGAAAAAGCACAATACCTATGGTCACCAGACTCAAATCAAGTATTAGTTTCTTGGGGAAATAAAAATATTCTCTTGGATGCAAACCGTTTTACAGACATGGAAACAGCACAAGACATCACAGTGCACCTGACAGATACACTAGCTACATGGAAAACAGAACTTGATCGACAAACACAAGTAGCGCTCAGCCGTTTTCCCTCCCTCATTCAACAAATTGCCACAGGAAGTGCTATTCAGGTCCATATCTCTCCTGATCAATATAAATTGCTTTATACGGCTACCGCATCTGCGACTCTTCCAGCTACTCTTCTATCTCCAGTTCCTGCGGCTGATTCTCAGCCACAGGAGAGAACCATTGCGCCTGGAAACACATATGTCTACGATCGACGCGAAGATCGCAATTTCTTGGTGGAGCAAGTTACACCAGTTTCGACACCTACCCCCTCACCTCTTCCCAAAAATGAGAAAAAGAGTGAACAACCTGCTTTGGTAGTAGCCACTCCACAAAAACCAAGCATTTTTACCACGATTGATGTGTTTAACGCACAGTATTCAGGTTTTTACACCCATTCCGCACAGTGGCTTCCTGATTCCCGACATGTGATTATCGAAGGACCTGGATCAATCACTATCATCGAATACGATGGAACAAATACCACTCAAATATACGCTGGTCCATTCATTCCCGGAGTTATCTATCCCTCCCCTAATGGGAGTGAGATCATCATTCTCACCAACTTCAATCAACCTTCTACCGTACCTCAAAACTTGTACGCGGTAAGTTTGAAATAACATACTTTCCTCGGGGTGTATTCACTCCCTCTTGCGTTTAACTACAATTGTATTGTCATTCTGAAACGTCCCGAGTCCGTCAGCCTACGGATCGAGGGACAAGTGAAGAATCTTCTGAACAGTCACGTATTCTATTTGCAATCAACAATGACTTACCTTAAAGAAGATCCTTCTTCCTCACCTGACGGATTAGGCCCACGGTTCCACAGAGCCTATGACTCGTGGAGATGACACTGAGAAAAAGATATGTGAAAAATAAAAAAAAACTAGTCCAACTCTCTTCAGAGAGGGATGTGTTTTTCCTCAAGACAGATTGTGATGAAGGACAACTGACTTAACGGCTTACTTCTACTATACGCACAACAGACTGTGATTGTAAAGAAAATAAGAAAAAACATCGATTTTTCTTACACGATCTGAACAAAAACAAACACATCTGTTATACTACGGGCCACACAAGACAAGGAGATTGTATGTACGCCGAACAGATCCCACCAGACTTAACAAACCTCGACCAGTATTTCCTCGATATCCGAGAAAACGGATCTGACCACGAACTCTCCTATGAAGAAGGAAAAACGCTTGCAATTGCGTACGAACATGGGCGTATGGCAATACATGTCCTCCGCCAAGATGCAGCAGATCACTTCTCCAGTGAAATGATTATTACTTCTCTTCACCACTACCCTTTTACAAGCAATGAAGATGTCATGTTGCATGCAGTCGATGATTGGATACGTGCACTATTGGAAGCTCCCCACACCACATATACACGTGCAGAACTTGAATCTCTTGCTTCCAACGGAAACCAAGCTCGAGATCAACTCATCATTACGCATACACACATGGTTGTTTCTTTGGCAAAACGCGACATCATGTCTGCGCTTCCCTTAAATGATCGGATTCAGGATGGAAACGAAGGACTTGTGCACGCGATGGACAAGTATGATTGGCGGCGTGGAGTCAAAGTTGATACGTACGTCCAATGGTGGATGCGCCAATCGATCACGCGCAACAAACACAATACCGAAACAGCCGTG
>PSRQ01000030.1 GCA_003176165.1 Candidatus Cerribacteria bacterium 'Amazon FNV 2010 28 9' | reverse complement strand
CTTGGCTAGGGTATCCTCAGGATTGGTAGAAGGAGGTACTGGGATGAGGCGAGTTTGCCCCACATCTGTAGGACGAGTATCTTGCTCGTGCAGTGGTGGTTCAACGATTTGTGGTTGTTTCTCAAGTGCTGCCATACCTGGTTAGTAACCTATAGTAGATTAATATTCTACCATATTGTTATAAAAAAGTAAGAGGGAGCTGAGCAAGTGGTATAATATAGGTATATTTCCACACAGACAATACCGTCAAGCGTGGAGAGGATGTAGATGGTAAGATGAAACCGTCCTGGGGTAGACTTGGATTGACTCTGTACATCACGATCATCGTGGTAGCGGTCGCACTGGCCGTACAACCTATTCAAGCAACCAACCCTATCATTACAATCATTTCTTTGATGGGTGTTGGAGGGTTCGGAGAAATCGTCTTTTTTGGGGTGTATTTGATCCTCACGAAATTGAAGATTCTCTAAACTGTGAGTCGCTCTATTTGAAAAGATAGGGCGACATTTTTTTATCGCAACATTTCTTGCACTGCATTTCTCACTTGGTTGGAGTCAACTTTCCCTAATTTTTTAGACACTGCCCCGATGAAAAAACCAATCACTGCGGTCTTCCTAGCTTTATAATCCACCACTGCTTTGGGGTTGGCAGCAATCACCTCATTGATCGCAGCAATCAGCACATCATTTGCAATAGTCATCGTCGATGACAATACCTCCATCGCCGTGAGAGCCTCTTCAATATACGTCGAGATACCGAAATCAACGATGATTTTTTTATTGACCAATAAAGATGCAAGCTTCGCGGTATCCACATGACGATCTTTAGCGGTAGACCATAAGACATCGAGGACAGTTTTATGTTCGATATCGTCAGCGAGAATCTTCGCATCATTTTCCTTTATACCAAACTCTTTTTGCCATCGTTCAATAGTTGCCTCTGGTAATTCGGGAAGGTCTTTTTTCAATTGTTCGACATATTCCCGTGTAAATCGCATTGGAGGCAAATCTGGATCGGGAAAATAACGATAATCTTCCGCTGATTCTTTACTGCGCTGTGGGAAGGTATGCTGTTTTGCCTCATTCCAACCACGTGTCTCTTGTTTGGGAGTTTCATTTTTTTCTAACAATTCGGCTTGGCGTTTCATTTCATACTGAATCGCCTTCTCTACAAATCTGAAGGAATTGAGATTTTTTACCTCGACCTTGTACTGAGGCAATATACCCTGTTCCCTATCCCCTATCCCCTGCATGCTAATATTTGCTTCCAATCGCATGGAGCCTTTTTCCATATCCGCATCACTGACGTGCAACGCACGGATGATTTGATGGATTTTTTTTGCGTATGCTTTAGCTTGCTGCGGTGAGTGGATATCAGGTTCGGTCACAATCTCAACCAATGGGACACTACTACGGTTGAAATCGACTAGAGAAACTTTTTCGCCGTTTACTTCTTGGTGAACTAATTTCCCTGTATCCTCTTCCAAATGGATACGGGTAATACGCACATCTCCAAACTCAGTTTTCACAAGCCCGTTTACACACAAAGGTTGATCGTATTGACTGATTTGGTATCCCTTGGGAAGGTCAGGATAAAAATAGTGTTTGCGGTCAAATTTAGAGAAAAGATTGATTTCACAACCCAGCGCATGTCCAATTCTAATCGTCCATTCAATTGCTTTTTTGTTCGCCACAGGAAGAGCTCCTGGCATTCCCAAACACACAGGACATGTGTAAATATTTGGTTTTTGCGCACCAAATGGGTCGTTGACACAGCCACAAAACATCTTGGAGGCAGTTCTCAGCTCCACATGTATCTCTATTCCGCAGATTAAGTTATAATTTTGCGTTTCCATAATCAAAATTCCAAATACCAATCCGCCAGCTGGCTGACAAATTTCAAACAATTTTTAATCTTAAACGTTGTCATCTCGACCTCTTCGACTGCGCCCAGGGCAGGCTCCGTGAAGAGGTCTCTTTCGTTTTTTTGAAAGGGATTCCTCGATTCGCCTCATCGGCGAACTCGGAATGACAAACATCAACTTTTTCTCCACCTACTCGATTCCTTTTGGCTTCCTCTGATGATAATCAGTTTTCTCCTGAAATTGTTGAGCTAATTGGAACAATATATGTTCGGAAAACATAGGACCCGTTAGCTGCACACCGATTGGCAATCCCTCACTGGAAAATCCAGCAGGGAGTGCCAGAGACGGAATTCCCACAGGGTTTTGTGTCGTGGTGAATCTGTCAGCAAGAGCATTTTTCAATGGCTCATTGATGAGCTCTCCCAAGCGGGGAGCATGAAACGGTGTCACAGGCAGGAGTAACACATCACACTTCGAGAATGCCTTTTCATATTCTTTGATAAACAGTGTGCGGGCCTTTTGTGCATTGTGGTAAAACTTGTCTGCATATCCAGTTGACAGAGCATATGTTCCAATCATGATGCGGCGTTTGTTTTCATCGGTGAATAAATCACGACCTCCACCAAATCGAACCCCATCATAACGAGCCAAATTGGAGCTTGTTTCACTGGGAGCGATTTGATAGTAGACAGCTACACCGAAGTCGAGCAATGGCATAGACAGTTCAATAATCTCATGCCCCATTGACTTGAACGTCTCTTTGGCAAGTTCCACTGCAGTAACAATTTCTGTGTCTACTCCTTCTTGAAGCGTTTCCTTCGCGATGCCAATGCGCAATTTTTTTCTTGACTTCAACTGGTCGTTGTATATCTCAACAGGTTGAGGAGAGCTGGACGCGTCAAATGGGTCAACTCCGGCAATTGCCTGTAACACAATGGCACAATCTTCTGCTAATTTTGCCATGGGACCGACAGTGTCAAACGAAGAGGCGTACGCAATGCACCCAAAGCGCGAGACACGACCATAGGTTACCTTCAACCCTGTAGTTCCACACCAAGCACTAGGATTGCGGATTGATCCGCCCGTATCTTCACCAATCGCAAAGGCACACATTCGGGTCGCGATCGCCACAGCACATCCTCCTGTTGATCCACCCGAGACTCGTGTATCATCCCAAGGATTTTTTACAGGACCAAAGTCGCTGTTTTCTGCTGATGCGCCATGACCCCACGCATCCATGTTGGCTTTACCAATTAAAATTGCACCTGACTGTTGTAACTTTGTGTATACGGTCGCATCAAATTGGGGGATAAAATCTTTCAACACGTTGGAAGCGGCTGTTGTCTTAATCCCTTTTGTTACATATGAATCCTTCAGCACATATGGTAGACCAAATAAAGGTGAGGCATCAGGGGTTAATTCTTTATCCGCTTTTTGTGCAGAGGCCAGTGCTTCTTCTTTGGGAATGATGGTAATCAAAGCATTTAATGTTCCATTCAGCTTCTCGATCTGGTCATAACATTCATTTACGAGATCCACACTACTGAATCGGTGTTCCCGCAGTCCTTTAGCTAATTCGCTGAGTGATAAATCAAGTAACATATTATTCCTGTAACAGTGCTGGGACAACAAAGTAACCGTTGTGTGTACGATGAGCATTCGACAGTGCCTCTTCTTGGGTAAACATCCGAGAACGTTCTACAACATCTTCACGCAAAATATTTTCAAGCCCAGTCACTTGACTTGTTTCAGCGACTCCATCCGTGGAAAGCATGCTTGCTTGCTGCGTGTACTCCAATACAGAATTGAGCTGAGGAGCGTACTTCTCAATTTGATCTGGTGTTAAGGGTAAATTAGCAAGATGGGCAATGTGTGCGGTAATATCCGCCGTGACTGTCTGCATACCATGTATTTTCTCGTACTTGAGGCAAATCCACAAGAGGTGTTTAACTGAGGGCTTCCAACCGTTTAATGCGATCCTCGATTGGAGGGTGGGTTGAGAAAAGGTTGGCAAACCAATTTGTCGCACGTTGTGTTTTGGTCTTTTGATCAGTTTGAAATGGACTATGAATAAATAAGTGTGCTGTGGCATTACTCGCCGTATGTAGATGATTTGGGTCACCTTCTAATTCTTGAAGTGCCCGCGCTAGTCCAGCTGGATATTTTGTGAGCCCTACTCCTGAAGCATCGGCAAGATACTCTCGTTGACGTGATACAGCAAGCTGGATGAGTTGCGCGATGAGGGGGGAAAAGAGCGCAAAGAATACACCGAGCGCAAAGAAAATCATTTGCAACTGACCATTATTTCCTCGACGGTCACGGCCATTGCGATTGCCTCCTCCACCCCAAGCAGACATACGTAGAAACCAATGTGCAATCAATGCCACAAGTCCAACTAAAATCGTGACGATGGACATGAGCCGGGTATCATAGTTACGCACATGTGAAAGTTCATGAGCGATGACGCCTTCGAGTTCAGTCCGATCCATTTTATTTAAAAGACCTCGTGTGGCACACACCGCGGCATGCTGGGGATCACGACCAGTCGCAAACGCATTCATTGCCTGATCTTCGATGACGTAGAGTTTGGGCATGGGGATACTCGCCGCAAGGCACAAATTTTCTGTGACGGTATACAGCATGAAGTCTTGTTGTCTATTGGCTTCGCGCGCACCCGAGAGCGACAGTACCATTTTGTCTGAGTAGTAATAGCTGAAAAAACTCATGAGGCCTGATGCGATGAGTGCAATCCAGATATAGGAGGGATCAAATCCAAATCCGACCACCATGAAATACACTGCAAGTGTGATGAAGGCAATAAACCCAAACATCACAAACAGACTACGTCGTTTGTTCGAAGCTATTTGTTGATAAAATGTCATTTAGTTTCTGCGTTTTGGTTTTCTTGAACGTGATTCCTCTCGCGCATCTTCTAACATTTGTGCAAAAAACGTTCCAGTAGTTCGCTTCATGTGACCATGTTTACTCCAAGGAATAGAAGGGCCTTTGTCTTCATGAAGCCCAAAAATTCCAAGCAAACTGCCACGCCCTGGTTTTTCATCTTCTTTTCTCGCCATATTTCCCCCTTTTCTAGGGTTAATAACTAATGCGTATATTATACACCGCTACAGGTCCACCTTGACGTCTTGCATTTCTGCGTCGCTGACGGAGACGTGTGAGCCCGTCAGCGGTGTTGCTAGCCCTGCTTGCTTCTTGAATCCAAAACTATTGGCAATCAAGTTACTTGGGAAAGTTACCAACATTTGATTGTATTGTTGACTCAAATCAATGACAGCGCGTCTAGCGTACATGAGTTTGTCCGCCGTATCACGCAGTTCATTCATGAATTGTTGGACGGTGGCATCGGACTTAATCTGAGGATTACTTTCCATGACGATACTTAGTCGATTGGCAAGTGAGGAAAGTTTAGTCTCGACATCATCGAGTGATTTTCCATCTTTAATGGAAGCGTTGGTGACGGATTTGCGAGCATCGGTTAACATCTTAAAGATGTCTTTCTCCTGCTTCATATAGCCTTTGACACTCGCTTCTAAGTTTGGAATCAGTGAGGCTTGGCGCTTCAATTGGTTTCCAATTTCTTGGATAGAAGCCTCAATTTGAGTGCTCAAGCGTTGAAAACCATTGTATGTACTCATGACGTACAGTGCGACGATGACAATCAGTCCGATGATCAAAACAAGTGGGGTCATATTTCTACTCCTTATATGTTCATTATACACAAAGTGTAAATTCTTGCTCTTTTTTTCTCCCCTCCTCCAAGAGGAGGGGGTAGGGGGAGGTGAAAAACTATGGATTTAGATCAGATTATAAATGGAAATTATAATTCTTGCTTGAGAAAAGGCTGAATCACTGGTAAAATAGTGCTTCGTGCACCCATAGTGTAGCCCGGTCCAACACGTCTCCCTGTCACGGAGAAGACCAGGGGTTCGAATCCCCTTGGGTGCGCAGATTTAGTTTTTTCTTCAAGAAATCTTACCCTATATTTTTTTGACAAAATATTACTTTTATAGTATAATAAGACTGCCTAATTATCCATCGGAGTGTGGAAAGTGAAAATCAAATTTGATTCTGTGTGGAAGGCAGTGGGATTCTTTCTCGTCGTCGTTGGAACGCTATTACTCAGCATTTTAGCGGCAGGTCGCTCCAACGTTTGGTGGGCATCCCCACTGGTGGGTCTGGCTCTGATGTTCCTTCTTGGGAAAATAAATTTCCTCCTGAAGGCAAACGAACCTGGTTTTTGTTCACTTATTTTCTTTTGATTCTTGGATCTGGTGGGCTTTTACTGTTCACTCCTGAACAGACCTACTGGACCACACCGCTGGTTCTGGGAGTTCTTGTATGGATCTTTTATTGCCCAGAAATAGATTTTGAGTTTACCAATAACTCAAAGCCAGCAAAGAAAGAACAAGCAGAAGAAAAGTGACATTTTGGAGCGGGTACCCCCCGCTCCTTTTTTGTATAAAAAAGGGACACCTTATTCAGATGTCCCGCTGAGTATATAAAGAGTGTCTAAAGCCAGGAATTAGGCTTGAGAGCCACCTTTTGTATCGTTAGAGGGTGGAGTTTCATCCAACATATGGAGCGCCTCTGCGATATCCTCCGCAAGCTCCAGATGAATGATCTGTTGCTGGGCGGATTTCGCCAAAGCATCTGCCATCAACTCCACAGAAAGGGGAAAAAGTGCAGGGACGAGCATCGCTCCCCCAACCTGATGTCCAAGAGACGTAAAGAGTTTTTTTGCCAATACGCTCATGGAATTCACTATTTTTTCTCTCTCTTCTGGAGAAAGAACATCAAATCGCGCCAGGTATTCATCACTCAGCTCAATTTTTATTGACTTGAGCCCGCCACTTTCAAAGTTGATGTTGATTTCCACTTTTTATTCCAATCGCTTCTAACCAACGATTTCCTGATTATACACTATATTTCAATTATGGGTCTTTTTTATGCAAAAAGGTGTATACATCCTCCATCGTTCTTTCCCTTCTAGAGCCGAAGGAGGCTATAATGATTGAACTGGGAAAAACCGATCAAGTCCAAGGGGCAAAACTCGAAAAATTGCATTTGGGGGCACCCTTAGAATCCTTTCGCCGAATGCCTGAGGTTCCCGACGATAAATGCATCGTCTGTGGATACAATAGAGGCTTAGGAGAGCAGCTTTATATCTGCCAATCATTCGACGACATGATGACCCTGTATCAGGGATATAAACAAGGGTTTGCTTTGAGTATCCAATGGTATACCATGCCAAAACCCACCGTTATCATGTTTATCGAAACCAAGGATTAAGCCTATGTTTAGGCGAACCGCATCGTAAGGTGCGGTTTTTTTATACAAACTTATTCTTGAGAATATATTAATTTAATGTATAATATGGGTTCATGAAACCGTATAGAATCCAAAAATGTCCAGTGATGTCTCGCTCACAACGTTGGACATATCGTATTCTTTTTACTATTGGTATCACTTTTACGAGTGCGTTTTTCCTCTGGTGGTTTCAACCTTCTCATATTGCAACAAATTTCAAAGGGATATTTCATGGGCTTGATATCCTTCTTTTCCTTCTGTTGAGTTATGTGGTTTGGTATCAGATCATTAATGAATGTTTTTCCTGGTTTACTGCAGGCTTTATGCGCCATCCACAATATAGAGCTCCGCAAAAAGGGCTTCGCGTTGCTTTTCTTACCGCATTTGTTCCCGGTACAGAACCGTATTCACTCTTGGAGAAGACACTCAAGGCCATGGTTGGCGTTGATTATGCTCATGACACATGGCTCTTGGATGAAGGCGATGACCCTGAAGCAAAACGCCTGTGTGCTCTGTACAAGGTGAAACATTTTTCTCGCAAAGGAATTGAAAAATACAATACTCCATATGGTCCGTATAGAATAAAAACAAAAGGTGGCAATTATAACGCATGGTTTGATCAATATGGGAAAAAGTATGACATTGTGGCTCAGCTCGATGTCGACTTCGTTCCCAAACGTGATTATTTGACAAAGACACTTGGATATTTCAAAGACCCTAGCGTTGCTTTTGTAGGAACCCCACAAATCTACGGAAACACAAAAGACTCTTGGATTGCTCGGGGAGCGGCACAACAAGCGTATGGTTTCTATGGTTCGATGCAAAAAGGACTATTTGGTATGGACATGCCTCTTTTTATTGGTGCCAATCACGTCTTGCGGGTTAGCGCTCATGATGATATCGAAGGGTATTCAGGTCACATCGTGGAAGACCATCTTACGGGAATGAAGTTTTATGCAAACAATTGGAAGAGCGTCTATGTCCCTCAAATCCTTGCGATTGGAGAAGGACCAAGTACGTGGAGTGCCTACTTTAGTCAGCAAATGCGTTGGGCATATGGATTGATCGACATTTTATTTCGGCACAGTTTTCGCATCTTTCCAAGCATGCGCCGTACACATCGCCTCAACTATTTTCTTCTCCAACAGTATTATTTTTACGGTATCGCACAGGTCGTTGGTTGTTTCCTCTTGTGCTTGTATTTCTTTTTTGGTCTACAAGTGACACCTATGCCATTAGCAACGCTCCTTGTTTTCTATGTTCCTATTCTCCTATTTCAACAGGTCTTTTTCCTTTGGCTTCAACACTTTAATGTAGATCCCAAACATGAACGAGGCCTGATGATCAGCGCAAAGGTCTTAAATTGGGCAGCATGGCCAATTTATTTTTATGCCTTTATCGGTGTCATCATTGGAAAGCGCCTTCAGTATGTGGTCACACCCAAAGGAGAACACCAGGAAAACCAACCAATCCCTTCACTGTTTACACTCCACTTTTGGCTTGGATCCGTCACGCTGATGTGTTTGGTCGCCGCTTTTGTTTTCCATCGATTTGCTCCTTTTCTCGTTTTCTGGGCAACCTTAAATACGATCATTATGTTTTTCTTTTTTGGGTCGGAAAGCTTCAAGAAATTGAGAAACAGTGCACGAGCATTCTTTACAACTTCCGATCAAAAACAGATTGCAAAGGCGTAAACTATTGATCTCTTTGCAAAAAAAGCGGCTCGTAAATTTAATTACGAACCGCATTAAGGACTAGATTTTCTCCAGCCAGTTTGTGGCGTTCCATTTCCCGCCTGAATAAGGCAGAATACCACAATCCGTCAGGATGATCGATTTCTTCTGCAGAGGGTCATCCACCAAGATAACCCACACCCGCCAACTACCATCTTGGTAGTAGGGTACGGTAACAATCGTTATGTCGGTCGTCCCGATCGGGGTGTGCTTCCGCAAGACGTAAGAACGAAAAACGGCCTGTTTTCACAGGCCGAATGGTTAGTCAGAAACTTATTTTTTGGTGACGAGCGATAGCTTCGTTGAAATCACTTTCTGTACCTTCAAATTGGCATACAGTCGCTGCTCGGCCAATAAATCCGTTCATGACTTCTCTTGCTTGAAATCCTCGGAGTCCAAGAGATTGGATCATTTGTTGAGCCAACCGGATGGCAGTCTGTAACCGCTGATCCGCGGGCACAGGGCGAAAATAACTTCTCGCTTCAACGATTGTCGTTCCTTCCACCAGGACTGACGTACCCATTTCTGGAACCAGATGATGCTTCCAGACATTAAAAGCGCTCACCGAGGTAAACGTCATGAGGTCACGCTGACCCTTATTGATTACGACGATATTATAGTCTACCGAATCGGTAGTCATCGCAGATGTCCCTTCAACTTTTAGCACGGTGTTGTGCGTTGTCGAAGAGAGTATTTTCTCACTCGTACAAGGAAAAGTAAAGCCTATAGCAAATAAAAGGCACGAATCCAGGATTGAATTCGTGCAAAATGACTTTTGCGTACCGAATCTACTCTTTCATATCGAAAGTAGACTCACCCTCTCGTGTAAGATTATGCCGTTTTGGCTTTTCGCTGAGAACGAGTTGCTCCACAAATTGTGGGGTCTCATCCAAAACGGTTTTTCGCTTTTCAGCATGAATGTGGGCTTTTCCGTTGCTGCGCTCGATCCATAGTGTGAAGTAACAAAACACTCTCCACCCAATAAGACCAGAGCAAACATACAGCACTCCAACCCACCAAGGGAGTTGTGCTTCTGCACATAAGATTGCTCCAACAGAAAAGCCGATCCCGATATACCTTCGTGCTTTTTGGTTTCCTGTCATTAAACCTACGATAGCGGAAACCAAAAAACTGGCGCCAAACACTTCGAACAAGCCTGAAACAATTGTGCTCACGGGTACGTTTCCTATATAAGGACACCCCGCGCAAGGCGGTATGCCCTGCGAGTAACGGTTTTATTTTATCCCATAGCAATTTCTCTTTCAATAGATAAGAAACATTGATACATCAAAACTCCTACTTGATTTTTTTGTCAAATCTTCGTACGTTTAATAGTACATCTGCCCAACCTACACATTTATCCTGTCGCATAACACGACAAAAGGAGTCACATGGACGGCAGCTTTGCATCCTTCACCAAAAAATTATCTCAATATGAGTCAGAGATTAGCAGTATTCTCGGGATGCTTGTCGTGGCAGCTTTGGCGGTCTTTATTTTCTTGTTCGTAAAACGTTTCATGCCAAAGCCCACTATTACTCCTGTTGCCGATCAAACGTCGACACAACAAGCAGCACAAGATCTCATAAATAAAACAGATACGAATGCATACACAGTAAAAGCAGGCCAAGGACTTTCACAAATTGCAAAAGAAGTGTATGGTAATGGCGCAAAATGGAAACAAATTGCGGATGCAAATAATGTAAAGGCTCCGTATACCCTGAAAGCAGGCCAAACGCTTACTATTCCGCAAGATCAAGCTGCAACAGATATGGGGACAGCACAAACAGTGACATCGTCAACAGCCGTTGCCCCCGTGCAAACGAGTACTGCAAGTATTACTCCGTCTACTACAACTGCAGCTATCGATGCAACATATACGGTAAAAAAGGGTGATCACTTGTGGAAAATTGCTCTAACTGAGTATGGAAGTGGTTACTCTTGGGTAAAGATTTACTCTGCCAACAAAAAATTAATTGGCAAAAATCCTGGTGTGATTCGCCCAGGTATGCAATTATCATTGCCTCGCTAGTTTTAATCTAAGGCGCGCTTCATTGTTCTTCATTGCAGAACTTGGGGCGCGTTTTTGGAAATCAGTCGTGTATAATTGACAAATTGCGGGATTAGTTCACCGGTAGAATGCATCCTTCCCAAGGATGAGAAGAGGGTTCGATTCCCTTATCCCGCTCTCGTCTTTCGTTAAAACTACAGACGATTTGCTATGTATTATGTTTACATCCTTCAAAGTTCAAAATCTGGGATACTGTACTATGGGTATACAACAGATTTGAAAAGAAGATTAAAAGAACATAATGATGGGAAGTCAAAATTTACAAGTGGACACAGACCTTGGAAACTTGTTCAATATTCAGCCTTTGTAGATGAACAAAAGGCAAAGGATTTTGAACTTTATCTTAAATCAGGATCAGGTAAAGCCTTTATATATAAAAGATTGGTCAACGTAGTTTTAATGAAAGATGAATTGGGTAAGAAATAGGTGTTCCGAAGCCTTGGCGTAGGACACCCTTATCCCGCTCTTGTTTTTCGTTAAAATGCCAAGATAGCTCAGCTGGTAGAGCAGCGGTATCGTAAACCGCAGGTCGAGGGTTCGATCCCCTCTCTTGGCTCAACATTGATAAGAGATAGTATGCGAGTCACAGTTCGACTTGCCCTTCTGTAGTCCGCTTTGTGGGATGAAAGAGGGTTTTGACAAAAGGCTCACGATGTTTACTCATATTTTTTTCGACTTTGATGGAACAATTGCCGACACCCTTCCCTTGTCGGCACACCTGTACAATGAGATTGCCCCGCAGTTTGGAGGCCGCTTGATTCGTGAAGAAGACGTCGAGGTTTTACGTACCAAAAATTTGCACGAACTGATCCGTTTAAGCAAAATTCCCCTTATTCAAATCCCTAAAGTCGTGTACTTCATGCAGCAAAAAACATCCGCAAGCATGAATACAGTACTTCCCTTCGCGGGGATTGAAGAAGTATTAAAGGAGCTTAAGAAAAAAGGAAAAATCGTTGGGATTGTAACAACCAATAGTGAAGCAAACGTTCGAACATTTCTGAGAACACGAAATCTAGAAAAATATATTGATTTTGTGCATGCGGAAAAAGCACTTTTTGGCAAAGGAAATATGCTGCGCCATGTATTAAAAGAGAACAATGCCTCTTCTTCACAAGCAGTGTACATTGGCGATGAGGTGCGCGATGGAGAAGCAGCAAATAAGGCTCACATTTCGTTCATTGCCGTCACCTGGGGATTAAACGCACGAGAAGCATTCACAAAAATTGAACCGCTCAAGATTGTTGATTCACCCAAGCGTCTGTTACAGTTACTCACTCCTAATCCTTAACCGCTACCCTCTGAAGCATGGTATAGTACTTGTGATGACGTATTCTCGCACTGACACTCAAGAGCGCAAAACACTAATTCGGCAAACTCTCCTTTTTTTCGCGGCGGGACTTGGAGTCATTGTTACGTTCATGTACGTCCTCATTCCTATTTACTCAAAAATTTTGAGTATTACCAATAAACCTTCCGCCATTCCCAAAGCAACTCCAACCTCTATCATCTTGCCACCAAATCTCATTTCTCCATACACAGCCACTAATTCGGCCACCATTTCAATCAAAGGTACGGCTCTACCCAATATGACTATCCTTTTGGGTCAAAATGGTCAGATTGGTCCACAAACGACCGCAACAGCGTCGGGAGATTTTGAGTTTGATAACTTGACTCTCAATAGTGGAGACAATTTATTTATCGCCTACGCGCAAGATCAGAGTGGAGCACGCAGTGATGGATCTGCCCCGCTTCATGTGAACTTTACCACAGATGCACCCAAGCTCGATGTGACATCGCCAACGGATGGAACCACCATCACACAACACAAACAACAAGTGATCTCGGTCACGGGGACGACGGATAGTGGGAACAAAATTACAATCAACAATCAATTTGTGTTTGTGAGCACTTCAGGAGCATTTACTGGACAGGTTCAGCTGCAGCCAGGAGCAAATTCAATAGCTATAAAGGCAACAAATGACGCAGGGAATCAAACAGAGAAAGATGTAACGGTTAATTACTCACCGTAAATTAACCACGTTTGCGCTTGCTGTATTCCGAGCAGAGAATCGCAATAGCCTCTTCGAGAGAAGATGTTTTGTCTACAATAGCTTGCCCTTCTCTTCCTTGAAGAATAATTTTATATTCTTGACCTTCTCTATCTTTTGGCATGTGAAAAATAGAAAAACGGTTCTTTTCCAGCTTCGTTTCTCCAGTAATGAGTAGTTGCATACCTTGCAAAGGCTCAGAGGGTTCCCTATCTTCAGGAATTAAGCCTACACTCTCTAGTTTTGCGCGCACTTCATTTGTTACATATTGATTTGCCATAGACGTATTCTCACTGAATTTTATATGTTTTATTACTATACAGTGTATAGCAACTTATGAGGTATAGCAACACAAACGGATGCAAAAGTGTATTAGAAAAAAGGGCATGGACGCACATACTTGCAAATACAACTAAAAATGGGCTTTGTTTTGGGGCTGACCGAGAAACGAAGAAAAGAAAGGCTACA
>PSRQ01000004.1 GCA_003176165.1 Candidatus Cerribacteria bacterium 'Amazon FNV 2010 28 9' | reverse complement strand
TGCTCATCGGGCTTTATATTTCCCATGAGCTCAGTTATGATAAGTTCCACAAAAACGCTTCCCGCATTGTTCGCCTAACCACAGATTATAATTTTGGTGATGCTCCAAGACAGGTAGCGTTTACCGGCACAAAAGCAGGTCCCCAGTTTAAAAGAACATTCCCCTCCGTACAAGCCTTCACAAGAACCTACAAAAGGACAAGGATAGTGACCTACGCCGACAAGCTGTTTGATGAGAAGAACTTTTTGTACGCCGATTCTTCTTTTTTCAGGATATTTTCTTTTCCTCTGCTTCAAGGTGATATTTCAAGTGCTTTAAACGCCCCAGGGAAAATTGTCGTTACACAAAACATTGCACAAAAATATTTCGGGTCCGAAAAACCTGTCGGCAAGATCTTAAAGGTCGGGGATGTGAACTTTGAAGTCACTGGCGTTACTAAAGACTTTCCATCTAATTCGCAAATACAATTTGATTTTGCCGCATCTTTTTCAAGCCTTGACCAATCCCAGGAAGAAAAATGGATGGATGCTAACTATGTGACTTATCTGCTGATCGATAATGAGCGGAAAATCGCTTCGCTTCAAAACCAGGTTGCCGAATACATGCAAAATGTATCTAAGAATGAATTTAAAGTTAAGGGCGGTCAATACCTGACTTATCATTTAGAACCGCTGACCAGCGTCCATCTTCATTCGCAATTGTCGGGCTTTGAGCCGAACAGCAACGTCGTTTACATATACGTTCTCGTCGCTATTGCGATACTTATCCTGATCATTGCTTGCGTTAATTACGTCAATCTTGCGGTTGCCCAGTCTTCGGGCAGAACGGCTGAAATTAGCATGCACAAAATATTGGGAGCGGTAAAAAGACAAATATTCAGCCAGTTTATTGGAGAATCCTTTTTCATCACCTCGTTTGCTGCAGTCCTTGCAGTATGTGTTGCCTTGCTGGCTTTGCCATTTTTTAACGCTCTTTCGGGAAAGCAATTTAGCAATGACGTGTTGTTCAGCCCATTTGTTCTTTTAATGCTCCTGCTGCTGTGCGCTGTTGTAAGCTTGGCAGCCGGCATGTATCCTGCTCTCTTAATATCAAACGTTAAGCTTGTTAAACTTTTAAAATCGGGGTTTAGTTTTTCATCCGGTGGAAGTGTTAGGAAATCACTCATCATCTTCCAGTTTATTATTTCGATATTCCTGGTCACATCAACCTTGATCATATCGCAACAATTAAATTTTTTAAGGAATAAAGACCTTGGCTACAATAAAAATAATGTTGTTGTTCTTCCTTTAGATGATAAAACCTCGGAACATTATGATGCGTTTAAATCTGAATTAAATTCTTTGCAGGGTGTGCAACACGTGACGGCTACCAGGGAACTTGTCAATTCGCAATGGATCGACGGCATAAAAGGTGAAAACGCAGAGGAAATTACTGTGAATGCGATTCCGTGTGATGAAGATTTCGTAAAGACAATGGAGCTAAAACTTATTGCGGGCACAGATTTTACAAGAGCCGATGTGATGCAAATGGATACGTCCGATGATGACAAAAACCTGAAGTATTCATTCATGTTAAACGAATCGGCAACGAAGGCTCTTGGATGGAAGCCTGAAGAAGCCATTGGAAGAAGTATTTCCAAAGGTGTGCCGGGCACTGTGAAGGCTGTTGTTAAAGATTTTCACTTTCACTCGCTGCATGAACCGATCACGCCGCTTGTAGTTTTCCTGGATAGCCGAAGAGCGAATTCCATCCTTGTAAAAATCTTGCCCGACGATGTTTCAGGAACTTTAAACAGGTTGAAAAAGACATGGAATGAACGGGTCACCCACCGGCCTTTTGAGTATCATTTCTTAAATGAAGATTATGAAGCGCTGTACAAAACAGAACGGCAAACAGCGGCAGTGTTCACCACATTTTCGGTGCTTGCAATATTCCTGGCTTGTCTAGGCTTATTTGCCCTAACGGCTTTCGCCATAACTCAGCGCGGCAGAGAAATAGGCATACGCAAAGTACTCGGTGCATCTGTACTCGGCCTCGTTAAAATGTTATCGGGCGACTTTTTAAAACTGGTACTGATATCAATATTCATCGCAACACCGTTAGCCTGGTATTTCATTAACAAGTGGCTGCGGGATTTTGCTTATCGTATTCCTATCCACTGGTGGGTATTCATTGCAGCGGGGATCATCGCCCTTCTTATTGCAATGATGACAGTGAGTATTCAATCGGTGAAAGCGGCGATCGTAAAACCGGTGAAATCGTTGCGTACCGAATGAGCCCCCGGTCCCCCTAAAGGGGGAACTTAGGCCGAAGGTTTCTTTTTTAGTAGTTCTTTATTAAAAATTGGTATCCTATTGAAGAGCATCATTCAAACGCTCATTAGAAAAAACAAAACACTCCCTTTAGGGAGTTGGAGGGCTTATGATCAAGAACTATCTTAAAACCGCATTACGCAGTCTCGGGAGAAATAAAGTTTTCTCCTTTATAAACATTTCAGGGCTTGCGCTAGGCATGGGATGCAGCCTCTTGATCCTACTCTGGGTGCAAAGCGAGTACAAAATTGATTCGTTCAATAAAAATTCATCCCGGTTATTCAGTGTCTATGAACGGCAATTCTATAATGATAAAGTTGATGCATTTCATTCAACGCCCGGGTTAATGGCGGATGAATTGAAAAGAGCATTCCCGGAAGTGGAATATGCTTCCGGATTCGGATGGATCAACGAAAATAGTTTTTCGCTTGGCGAAAAGATCATACAAGAAGAAGGTGGCTGGGCCGGGAATGATTATTTCAAAATGTTCAATTATCCATTATTGCAGGGCGATCCACAAACCGCGTTGAACTCACCTTCAGCAATCGCTGTTTCAAAAAAAATGGCTGAAAACTTTTTCGGAAGCACAGAAAATGCCATCAATAAAACCATTCGTTTTAACGAAAAAAGAGATTTCAAAATAACGGCCGTCTTTGAAAATGCCGGTGTGAACGCCTCTAAAAAATTCGATTACCTCATCAATTGGTATGCTTATCTCGACGACAACCCGTGGCTCAAAGACTGGAGCATTAATATAAATGATGGGCCAAAAACATTTGTTGCGCTGCGAGCCGGAGCAGATGCGAATGGATTCAGTACAAGGAGCAAGAATTTTTTGCGCAGCTATTATAAAGAACAACGCGCAGGATTCCATATTGAGCTCGGCATTCAGCGCTTTGATGAAATGTATTTGCATTCACAGTTCAAAAACGGGCAAATTGATGGAGGACGAATCGAGTATGTAAAACTCTTCAGCATCATTGCTCTCTTTATCCTAGTCATTGCCTGTGTAAATTTCATGAACCTAACGACCGCGCGATTCATGAAGAGGGCAAAGGAGATCGGCGTGAGAAAAGTGACCGGCGCCATCCGGCTGTCATTGCTAACACAATTCATGGGTGAGGCCATTTTGATCGCTTTTCTTTCATTAATACTCGCTTTGGCAATCGTGCTCCTCTTATTGCCGGTGTTCAATGCCCTTACACAAAAGCACATTTCATTGCCTGCCGGTAATCCATTATTTTGGGTCACTATCCTCTTCCTTGCCTTTATCACGGGCATAATAGCTGGAAGTTACCCGGCCATATTCTTATCTTCATTTGACCCGATAAAAGTCTTAAAAGGTTCGATAAAAGCAGGCCCCAAAGCTGCAATTTTCCGAAAAGCACTAGTTGTGTTCCAATTTACGCTTTCCATTGTGCTGGTCATAGGAACAATCGTGGTTTCGAAACAGCTCAATTATATCCAAACAAAAAATTTGGGTTACGATAAGGACCACGTGATCAACGTTCCTTTGCAAGGAACCTTGCCCGGCAAGTACACTGCATTTAAACAGGAAGCCGCAAATATTCCAGGCGTTACACTTGTAACCCGCATCTCTCAAATTCCCACAAAACTTACAAGCGGAACATCAGATGTTGACTGGGAAAATAGAAATCCCAGCGAAAAAAACTTGTTCGTTTGGGCCTCGGTAGGATATGACTTTGTAAAGACCCTTGATCTGCATATTCTCCAGGGTCGTGACTTTTCAAAGGACTACCCTACTGATTCCGCCGGTTACTTATTAAATGAATCAGCGTTAAAGATCATTAACTACAAGGATCCCGTCGGTAAACAATTTACGTTCTGGGGTAAACAAGGCACGATTGTAGGCATTCTAAAAGACTTTCATTTTAATTCACTGCATGATCCCATTCAACCATTAATTCTTCGCTTGCGTGAAAATGAGAATTCCGGAAATGCACTTGTGCGAATTCAACCCGGTAAAACACAGATGGCATTGCGAACTCTTGAGGCATTGTCGAGAGAGTTCAATCCAAAGTTTCCTTTTGCCTACCAATTCCTGGATGAAGCGTACAATGGTTTATACACAAGCGAGCAAATCATCAGCAAGCTTTCGCGGTACTTTGCTTTCATTGCTATTTTCATTTGCTGTCTTGGCCTGCTCGGCCTGGTAATGTTTACGGCTGAGCAGCGCATCAAGGAGATCGGAATACGTAAGGTACTTGGAGCAAATACAGCCTCTGTATTTGGATTATTGTCAAAGGACTTTTTATTACTTGTGCTCATTGCATTTGTTATTGCTTCGCCGATTGCATGGTGGGCAGCGAACGATTGGTTAACAGGATTTGCTTATCGGATCAATATCAGCTGGTGGATGTTTCTATTGGCAGGACTGTTGGCCATGATCATTGCCCTTCTGACAATAAGTTTCCAAGCGCTGAAAGCGGCGACGGCGAATCCGGTGAAGAGTTTGAGAACAGAATGAAGTGTGAATGGGTTCACCAGACACAAACATTCTTATTAACAATTGACCATTCACCATTGACAAAATTTAAAAGCATGATTAAAAACTATCTTAAAACCGCCTGGCGCAACTTGTCCAAAAGCAGGTTTTACACGCTTATCAATATCGGCGGACTTGCTGTGGGGTTAACTATCGGTATATTATTATTGTTATGGATCCAGGATGAATTTAGTTATGACAGCTTTCATAAGAAGGCGACTCGCATTTATAAGCTTGAAAACATCGTCGGCACCGGCACCAGCCGGCAATTATGGTCAGTAACAACTGCCCCGATCGGTGTGCTTGCCAAAAAACAAATTCCCGGCGTGGAAGATGTGGTGCGCATCACTTATAATGGCTTTTATGGATTATTCAGGTACCATGATAAGGTATTCAATGAACAGGATAACCACTTTACCGATGCATCTTTCTTTTCAATGTTTGATTTTAACATTAGCAATGGTAACAAAAGCAATCCGTTCCCCGACAACAATTCGATCGTGATCACTAAAAGCACCGCCGGGAAATATTTCGGAAATGAAAACCCGATCGGAAAAATAATTGTAGCCGATGACAGTGTCAATTTCAAGGTAACAGGTGTTATTAATGACTTCCCGAAGAATTCGAGCGTACAGGGAAATATGTTTTTCCCCATGAGCTTACTTGCTCAGAAAACCTATGCCCACAATACGGATGGCAAGAGTATCGACAATGATTTCATACAATTTGATTACGATACATACCTCCTGCTGAGGCCGGGTTTTTCTTTTGACGGCTTTGCAAAAAAATTACGAGACATTCACCTCGGTATCAAACCCGACGATACTGATATTGGTTATGTGTGGCTGCCGCTCGAAAAAATGCATTTGTATCATTCAGATGGCAGTGACGGCGGAATAGGGATCATAAGAATATTCATTATTGTCGCCATACTGATCCTGGTGATCGCGTGTATCAATTACATAAATCTTTCTACAGCACGATCCCTCCTTCGCGCAAAGGAGGTCAGTTTGCGAAAAATTGTGGGCGCTGCAAGATGGCAGTTGTTTATGCAATTCATTGTCGAAACTCTGCTATTGTTCGTTTTCGCAGTTACGTTGGCACTGACGCTTGTTTATTTCCTGACGCCGGTATTCAACCAGGTAGCCGCAAAGGATATTAAAGTTGATTTTTTTGATTATCGCATCTGGAAGGTGATATTGCTTACTGTTTCAGGTACGCTGATCGTATCAAGCATTTATCCCGCTGTCCTCCTTTCGTCATTCCAGCCTATCAAGGCACTAAAAGGAAAGATCTCCGCAGGCATCAGCAATGCCGCCTTCAGAAAGGTACTTGTCGTCATACAGTTTGCATTTTCTGTTATACTGATCACCGGGAC
>PSRQ01000007.1 GCA_003176165.1 Candidatus Cerribacteria bacterium 'Amazon FNV 2010 28 9' | reverse complement strand
GTTGTGGTAATCAAAGTCAATATAAGTAAACTGATTCCCCAGGACCTTATTGCAAAAGTCAAGATTGCGAAATTGGTGAAAGGGAATGCCCAAACCGTTCCTAAATCTGCGGTGCTTGCTGATGAAGCACAAGCGCATTTTTGGGTTATGAAAATGATAGATTCAGCCACTGCAGTCAAAATAGACATTAAGAAAGGTGTGGAATGGAAAGACAGGGTCGAAATCCTTGAGCCAAAATTTGATAAAAATGACAGAATAATAGTCACAGGGAATTATGGGTTGCCTGATACTGCTCACGTTATTTTGGATAAGCTCTGAATATGAATAAATTCTTCCTTGCATATCGGAGCCCCATAGCCGCAGTCTTGTTGTTCATCCTGCTCGGGGGTGGATATTCTTATACCAAACTGAAAACTTCACTGTTTCCTGAAATAACTTTTCCTAAAATTAAAGTCATAGCGGATGCAGGTTTGCAACCTGTTAGTAAAATGATGGTAACGGTGACGAAACCACTCGAATCGGCCATCAAACAGGTTCCTGATTTGTTAAGAATAAGAAGTATTACCAGCAGAGGGTCATGCGAGATTTCTGCTTTCATGGATTGGAATGCCAATATTGATCTTGCCAAACAACAGATTGAATCAAAGATTACTCAGGTCTCCAATGAACTACCGGCTAACGTACAGATCACGGTTGAAAAGATGAATCCATCCATTCTTCCTGTGATTGGATATTCTCTTGAATCAAGTGGCGGGAGGACAGCCATTGATATGAAACAAATCGCATTGTATACAGTGCGACCTTTTCTTTCACAGGTTCAGGGCGTATCAGAGATCAGGATAATAGGAGGTCGCCAGAAAGAATATTGGCTTACCCTTGATAAGCAGCGTATGAGTGTATTAGGAATCACTCCGGAGATTCTGTCGGGCGTAATGTCGCAGACAAATTTTATAAAATCTAATGGGTACCTGTCAGACTATCACTTGTTATATCTTACCGTTTCTGATGCAACATTTCATACAATTGATGACCTGAAAAATCTGGTGGTAAGCAATAAAGGAAAAAGGATAATCCGTATCCAGGACATTGCAAGCGTAAGCATTAAAGAGGCTGTCGAATATACCAGAATAAATGCCAATGGAAAAGAGGGAATATTGGTAGCCGTGATCAAACAGCCTAATGTAAACTTATTGGAACTGAGTGCAAGAATGGATGAGCAGGTTAAGGCCTTAAGAAAAGTTCTACCCCGCGATATTCAGCTGGTTCGTTATTATGAACAGGCTGATTTTGTAAAAGACTCAATCAAAAGTGTAACCGATAGCCTTTGGATCGGGCTTGGTCTTGCAATAGTGGTGGCAATCATATTTCTCAGATCCATTAAAGCGAGTACTACTATCCTGATAAGCATTCCGGTCACCATTAGCCTTACTATCATTTTTATTTATGCATTAGGATATACATTCAACATAATGACCCTTGGAGCTATAGCTGCGTCCATCGGACTAATTATTGACGATGCCATCGTTGTAGTCGAACAAATTCAGAGAACGCATGAGGAAAATCCGGGAGAGTCTTCTACGGATCTGGTTAGAAAGGCAATTAATTATTTGTTTCCGGCTATGGTTGGATCCTCTCTTAGTACCATCGTGATATTTCTTCCCTTCGAATTGATGACAGGTGTTGCCGGATCTTATTTTAAAGTAATGACCAATACCATGATCGTTACGCTGATCTGCTCTTTTCTTGTTAGCTGGATAGGCGTTCCGGTGATCTACCTGTTGCTGTCGCCTAAAAAGAGCCAACCGGCTGCATTGGATATTCATGGAACGGTGAAACAGCAGCGCTGGGTATCTTTCTTCATTCGAAGGCCTGTAATTAGTCTGGTTGTGATAGGCATTCTGGGCTGGTCTATTTATTTTATATTACCGAAACTGGAAACAGGATTTCTGCCTGAAATGGATGAAGGAAGCATCGTCCTCGATTATTATTCACCTCCTGGAACCTCATTACAGGAAACGGACAGGATACTAAGAGAAGTAGAAAAAATCATCGTGGCCACGCCGGAAGTCTCCGGATATTCGAGACGCACAGGAACAGAAATGGGTTTTTTTATTACAGAACCCAATAGGGGAGATTACCTGATCCAGTTGAAGAAGGTAAGGGATAAAACCACGGAAGAAGTAATCGAGGTCATTAGAAAACAAATAGAAGCCACCCAGCCTGCACTGAGAATTGACTTTGGCCAGGTCATTGGAGATATGCTGGGAGACCTGATGACTTCTGTTCAACCCATAGCGATCAAAATTTTTGGTAATGATCCTAAGATCCTGGATTCTTTTTCCAGGAAAATAGCGGATGTCTGCAGCAAAGTGGATGGGGCTGCGGATGTATTTAATGGAATTGTTATTGCCGGACCATCTGTCAGCATTGAACCGGATAATAACAAATTGTCGCAGTTTGGAATAACTCCGGCATCGTTACAATTCCAGTTGCAGACCAGCTTGCAGGGAAATATTGTCGGCGATATTTTGGAGAAGGAACAATTGTCAATTGTGAGAATGGTTTATCCCAATAGTCAGCAAACCGCAGTTCAGGACATCCACAATCTGCAAATCTTTCTACCGGGCGGCAGGTTAATGCCCATTTCTGAATTGGCAAAGGTGAAAACCAATTTGGGAGACGCCGAAGTCAAGAGAGAAAATCTGCAATCCATGGGAGAAGTGACGGGTCGCCTTGAGAACCGTGACCTCGGTAGCGTGATGAATGATATCAGAAAGAAGATCGCTCAGGAAGTGGTTTTGCCACAGGGATATCATATTGAATATGGTGGTGCTTATGCAGAGCAACAACAGTCCTTTGGAGAATTGTTGTCTATCTTAATCGCTTCTTCTTTGCTTGTATTTGGGACAATACTTTTCTTATTCAGGGACGTGATAATTGCACTAGTGATCATTGCGCTTGCGGTATTAGGGATATCCGGAAGTTATCTAGCACTTTATTTTACCCATACGCCACTTAATGTCGGCAGTTATACCGGAATCATTATGATTGTAGGCATTATAGGTGAAAATGCAATCTTTACTTTTCTCCAATTCAGGGCTTCATTAAAAGAAAGAGATGTACCTGCATCGATTATATATTCGATATCGACACGACTTCGGCCCAAGTTGATGACTGCGATAGGCGCCATTTGTGCGCTCTTTCCCATTGCACTGGGTATTGGCACAGGAGCGCAGCTTCATCAGCCCCTGGCCATTGCTGTCATCGGCGGATTTGTTATGGCGCTTCCATTACTTCTTGTAGTATTTCCATCTCTTTTATTTTTGATCTATAGGAGAAAAAAAGAAGTATAAGCATATTTCCTGAAAGGCTGGAACGTTTTGTATAAATTCCTGTCTCTATGCTTAGCTTTTTATAAAAGAATTAATTTAGATGATTCTTAACAATAATTGATCAGCATGAAAAACTTAGAATTTAATCTTAGTGTTTACAGGATTAATTTTTTAATTCTTCTTTTTGCATTGCCCTGCCTCATAGCAAGCAAACCCGGGTACAAATCAAAAATATCATACGCCGCGAGCGTCGAGGGAAGATGGGACCTGACATTGTACTCAGAGGGAAAGCAGTATCCTTCCTGGCTTGAAGTCCGGCATTCAGGTCTCCATACACTCGTAGGTCAGTTTGTAGGACCGGGTGGCAGTGCCCGACCCATTTCAAAAGTGAATTTTAATGACAACAGAATGAGTTTCGCGATTCCTCCTCAATGGGAACAGGGAAAAGAAGACCTTCATTTTGACGCGATATTTGAGGGGGATAGCCTCAGAGGAACAATGATTTCTTCTGATGGAAAAAAATTTGCCTGGTCTGGCGTAAGGGCGCCGTCCCTTTGGAGAACACAGGAGCCTGAATGGGACTCAACCATTACCCTTTTTAATGGAAAGGATTTAACGGGTTGGCATCCTACCGGAGTAAATCAGTGGAAGGCCGTGGGAGGTAATTTGGTAAGCTCGAAATCGGGTTCAAATATTATGACCGATAGAACTTTTACAGATTTTAAACTTCATATTGAATTCATGTATCCCAAAGAGAGTAACAGTGGTGTATATCTCCGTGGGCGTTATGAAGTTCAGATAGCAGACAGCAAAGGTTTAGAACCATTGAAGGATCAACTCGGCGCGATTTATGGATTCGTGGCACCGAATGAAATGATGGCTAAAGATGCCGGTGAATGGCAAACCTATGATATTACATTAATAGGAAGATTAGTGTCTGTATCGGTAAATGGAAAACTCGTCATTTGCAGCCAGGAAATTCCGGGAATAACCGGTGGAGCGTTGGACAGCCATGAGGGAGAGCCTGGGCCACTGCTGATCCAGGGAGACCATGGTCCTATTGAATTTCGCAATATTCAGCTGACACCGGCGAAATAATACGCGCTGGCATGGAGAGTACTGAATCGGGGGACCCCGTTTGGACTTTGCTTTACTCAACGATCAGGGACTGCCCTTCAATGAGTCTTTGTATAGCGAATCCAGCATTTGCAATATATAATGGACTTCCAAATCATTAGAAAGGAATCCGTGAATGATTTCACCCATCTTTTGCTGAAACGGAGGCCAGCCAGGGTAACGAGGACGGATATACGCTGATTGTAATGCCGAAAGACATTGGCGAAAAAAATTATTTGTTATGCGGTTTGCCTGATCATCACGCCAGGCTTGTTGATGAGCAGGCTGCCCTTGTGCACCAACGTATAAACCGCATTGAATTTCCCCACTACAAACCCAAAAAGCAAAACCGGCTGCTTCTTTGGGATAAACTGAACTGGAAGAAATTGAAATTCCCGCTCCACCCAATACTGAATTTTTGATACCCGGGGGATTTGTAAACGACAATAATTTGTTCCGGAATCCAATCCTGGAATAATTAGTGTAACAAAATCCAAGAGGGGAGTAGGAGATATCATCGTGGTCACACATGAAATCATACAATTGAATAGGATTGAAGTCGAGCGATTGCTCGTGTGCCGAGTCTCTTAGTTTCCGCAAATATTCCAAAGCTCTAATTCCTATTTCCGGGTCGACCAGGCTATTATTTTCTTCTTTAATGGGTGAGCCCAATTGTGCAGTCAGACTCAAAAAAGAGCAAAGACAATCTGTTGGGCAGAGTGCCATTCCCATTTTCAAGCCTTTCTTTCTTAAAACATCAGCTACCTCAAAAACCTGTCCCCAGTCTTGCGGAACTGGCAAGGTGGATATAAGATCTGGCCGATAAGCGGCTGCCTGGAAAGCCGCATCGATGGGGAGTGCCCATTGTTTTTTGAGATAAGTATATGAGGAAAAGCTGGGCTCACCGGATGAATTTTTCAAGACTTCCATTTCAGCTTTGGAAATGAAATCATCCATTGGTGAAATGCAATTCGTCTGCGCCATGATGCCCACGTGCGGATGATCCACAATGAGTAAATCAAAATGCCTGCTAAGTTCATCGATGGACTGGTCGCCAAAAAGAGCGAGTGAACGTTTTTGCCATTCTACCCGGATACCGGTTTTTTTTTCATAAGCTGCAGCCGCAGCTGCCAGCGGCTCATAGCCCCGTGGATGATCCCAGGTGATTCCTTTTAGAACCATAGATTTCAAATATATGGATGAT
This sequence comes from Candidatus Cerribacteria bacterium 'Amazon FNV 2010 28 9', assembly GCA_003176165.1. GTDB lineage: Bacteria > Patescibacteriota > Microgenomatia > UBA1400 > UBA12028 > PSRQ01. The sequence continues at coordinate 275 of PSRQ01000007.1, read as the reverse complement.
CGATGATCGACGGTCGATGATCGATGATCGTTCTTATAAAGTTTACCGGAATATTGGGTCTGAAAAAATGTATTTAGAGAAGCTGCGCAATCTGATTGAATTCTGCGCCATAATCTGGCAAGATCGATTTTTAAACTCGCTCATCGATCATCGACCATCAGTCATCGATAACTTCTGTCTGGCGAAGGAAGCTACATTCATTTTTGACGCTCCAGACTCTTCTTATAAAATGCCTGAATTTTTTCCTGTCCTTTCGCGGATTGATAAAAATGGGA
>PSRQ01000052.1 GCA_003176165.1 Candidatus Cerribacteria bacterium 'Amazon FNV 2010 28 9' | reverse complement strand
CTCCTCCAAATATTCCATCCAATCAATCTTTCCGCAGAGCATAATATTATCTTGCGCTGAGAGCCAAAAATGAGGCAGGTCTTTTTTAATTTTGATGGCTTTATTGCGTAACACTCCAGGATTTGTCCGCACACGGGCGAGCATCGCCTCACCTCGATTTTTGTAGGAAGCCTCAACATTTTGATCAGTAAATCCACCTTTCTTCCCGCTTACCTTTCTCCACGCAGCTTCAAATTTAGGAAGCAGATCTTCTTCAAAACGCCGATCGGTTGGTAAGACCGAAAGAGATTCAATCACTTCATGCACAGCTTGACCAAGCGCCAGTGGGGGAGCCGTGACTTGAATTTTATGTCCCGTCTTTGGATCTTTATACACATTTTTTAAGTAATAGGCACGAGGACACTGCAAAAAATCTGCGATCGAAGTATGGGATACCCATACTGCTGAAAATTCATCCGTCGTCATATTGGGAAAGTATAAACCAGAAGAAAATAAAAGCCTAGAGTATAACCAAAGCTATGCAGACAGAAACTTCATGCGTATACTAAATCTATGGGGAAAAGATATCTACCTGCCATTTTCTTTTTTTCAAGCCTGTGCTTTCTTTTCTTTACTATTCTTGTTTCTCATCATCTTTTTAATCGATTTGATTTGGTTACCACGATTGATGTGCAATCAGATCTCCCCCATCGTTTCGACCTCCTTCTTTCTGTCTTGAGTCTACTCGGTTCATTTGAAGTATGCACACTTATCTTGCTGTGCGTTATATTTTGTTTTATTAGACAAAAAAAATGGATTATTCCTACTTTTTTCTTTTACGGACTAGGAACAGCAATCGAATATGTCGGCAAAACATTTATCCAACATCCAGGTCCACCCGCCCAATTTTTTCGCTATGATATTTCCATTCTTTTTCCGAGTAGTTTTATTCATACTCTTCATTCTTACCCCTCCGGCCATAGCTTTCGAGCGCTCTTCATTTTTAGCACAGTCCTTTTTGCGACGTGGATGTATAAACATATTCGCCTTAACGCTTTTGCACTGGGATTTCTTCTTATTTACTTAATTCTCATGCTTTTTTCACGAGTTAGTCTAGGTGAGCACTGGACCAGTGATGTCATTGGTGGACTTTTCTTAGGAATTTCACTCTCGTCATTGAATGCGCTTCTCATCGGAACATGGTACTCAACAAAAAAAAGATCAAGATGAGCCCATCATTTACCAATCAACAAGTCGCTACTATACTGCGCAACGTTGCCGCTGCGTATGAACTCGAAGGTGAAGATAGATTCAGAGTCAATGCATATATAAATGCGGCGAACAGCATTGAACAAATTTCAATTCCACTTCAACTTTTATGGCAAGAGAAGCGGCTCGATGAGATACCAGGAATAGGAAAAAATCTCCATGAACATATAGATGAATTATTTTCTACGGGAAAAGTGAAGCACTTTGATACAGTCCTAAAAAAACAACCCACTGGGATGTTTGAGCTAATGACAATTCCTGGGATAGGACCAAAAACCGCACAAAAACTCGCGCGGTTTCTTCATATTAAAGATTCGAAGGAAGCAATTGAACACCTTGCACGCGCAGTTGAACACAATAAGATTCAAGGACTTGAAGGGTTCTCAAGTGTCAGTGAAGCAAAAATCGCTCGAGCACTTCAGTCTCATCAGCACAGAGACAAGAAAAGAATTCCCCTCTATCAGGCTCAGCAAGTAGCAAATGATGCTATTACTTTTCTCAAAAAAAGGAAAAACGTCAAGGATGCACAGGCACTTGGAAGCCTGCGTCGTAAAAGTGAAACCGTAGGTGATATTGATATTGCAGTGGCTACGACAACTTCCGAAGACGTATTTGAACAATTAAAGCAGTGGTCACACATTACTTCTATTGTTTCAACCGGACCCAAAATGATGACGTGTATTCACATGTCGGGGCTTCAAATTGATATCAAAACGCAAGAGCCAAATAAATGGGGCAGTATGCTTCAACACTATACTGGATCAAAACTACATAATATTCATTTGCGCACACTCGCACAAAAAAAGACTCTTTCGCTTTCGGAATACGGAATTACCAAAGCAGGACAATCAACGACCAAAACATTTGAGTCAGAAGAAAAATTTTACGCTGCACTGGGAATGCAATGGATTCCTCCAGAACTTCGCGAAGACACAGGCGAGATTGAATTAGCACTGCAACATAACCTCCCCACACTCATTGAACTACGCGATATTAAAGGTGACTTCCATATTCATACGAACTTCATGTATCCTTCAAGCCACGATCAAGGTTCCAGTAGTATCGAAGAACTTTTAGAAAAAGCAATAGCCTTGGATTATTCTTATGTTGGCTTTAGCGATCACAATCCCAAACAATCAGGATTATCATCAAAAGAACGATTAGAAATTACAACTCAAAGATCCATGTGGATCAACAAGGAAGTTGCGCAGTATAAAAAAAAGCACACACACTGTCCAAAGGTTTTCATTGGAATGGAAGTGGATATTCTTCCGGATGGAGAACTTGCATTAGAGGATGAAGCGCTTAAAACACTTGATTATGTTATTGCCTCAGTTCATTCCGTGTTTTCACAATCACAGGAGCAAGTCACCAAACGCCTACTCAAAGCATTGAACAATCCGTATGTACGCATATTTGGACATCCAACCGGAAGACTTATAGGATCACGCGAGGGAATTTCCCCAAATTGGCAAACTGTTTTTAAGTGTTGCGCCCAACAGAATATCTTTCTTGAAATCAACGCATCACCCAATCGTCTGGATCTTCCCGATGGTCTTATCAAAGATGCAAAAGCGTTTGGGTGCCACTTTCTCATTGACACGGATGCTCATGCTAAAGACAGCCTGGACTTTATGCACAATGGGGTAGATGTAGCACGGCGTGGTTGGCTCACCAAAAAGGAAGTTGCAAATACTCAATTACCCGTCTTTTTCCAAAAAAATAAATAAAAGCAGGGAAAAGGATGACGCGTTTTTCTACCCTGAGAAAAGGCTTTACGGTATGATAAACGTTCGTTCTGCTTGTCCTATATTTCCTCTTTGATCCGTCGACTTACCTCGCACAGTATGGCTCGCTCCTGATACTTTGGGGACACATACAAGAGTCGTACGATCGCTCGTCCATGCGTTATCATCAAGTTGATACTCATTGTGAAGTTGATCATAAATGCTGTGATTATCTACCGTGTTCACAAATCCAAAGTTATAACACACTTGTGAGTCTTGTATCCACTGGGCCTGATCCAAAATTGTAACAACCGGTGGAGTACGGTCTGCAACAATTTGGTAGGTAAAAGTATAGGAATTATCATCCCAATTTGATTCGGGATACAACTTATCGGGATTTACGGTTATGGTGACAGTATGAGTCCCTACATCTTGCTTGGGTGTTACATTCTGAATAAAAGAATTATTGGGAAGATATATCCCTTGTGCTAATATACCAATCGACTCTTTCTTTAGGAGTGCCCCATCCTGAGTAATACTATAAAAAGTATCTTCCGTTGGCACAGTTGTTGTATTTTCAATTGTTAAGTCACAATCGATAATGGATGGGCTTCCTTCTTCAAATTGTTGATTCTGACTCAAAGTAATAAGTAGATTTTGTTGCGATGCGTCAGGGTATTGACAGAGCACTCTTTTAAATCGCACATTCGTTAGTAACGATATAGGTGACGAAAAAGGGGTAGGAGATGCTTTTACAGAAGGGCGCGGAGTTGGCTTTGGGGTCGGGCTAAAAGAAGGTGAAGGGGTTGGAGTAACAGTAGGACTGGGAGAAGAAATAAATCCAATCGGTTGTATTGTAGGAATGGGTGTCACTTTCGGCTGGGTCAGTTTCTGCCACCAAGAGTTCTTGCGCGCTGCAAAAGCCAACGTTGAAGAGAGAAGCACAAGCATCACAAGGGCCATCAAAAAAACAATCCCTTTTTTCAATCGTATAGGGGATTGCGGTTTTTCTTCATGTTGAGGAGAATCGTTTTGATATAACGAGTTATCACTTTGCGTAGATGATAGTTCTACTGGGGTTGAATCCGTGAGACTTCGCGGATCAAAAGGAGATGAATGTTCCATGTCTTGATTATATATGGATTTTTCTCCAGCACACAAGAGAAAAGACTCCTTTCATTTCACTCAGCCCACTATCAGCAAGATGTATATAATAAAGGAGTATGAGGATACTAGTCATAGAAGATGAGCAAAAAATCGCAAACTCGATCAAAAAAGGACTCGAACAAGAACATTTTGTTGTCGATGTTGCCTACGATGGCGAAGCTGGATTTGATCTTGCCAGTACTGGCTCATATGACGTCCTTGTCCTCGACAGGCTTCTTCCAGGAAAAGATGGAATCAATATTACTCGAGAACTACGCCAAAATAACATTCACACACCTATCCTCATGCTTACCGCATTAGGAGAAATAGAAGATAAAGTTCGTGGTTTAGATACAGGCGCCGATGACTACCTGAGTAAACCTTTTGCATTTGCTGAACTTATTGCTCGCCTGCACTCACTCACACGTCGACCTCCTGTGATCACTGAACAAATTATTACAGTTGACTCCCTTACGATTAATCTCACCACACATGATATACGAAGAGCGGATGCAAGCGTCAATTGTACAAAAAAAGAATATATGTTGCTGGAATATTTGGCACGTAACACCAATCGTACAATTTCCAAAGATGAAATTATCGAACATGTTTGGCCATTTGAAGCAGATATTCTTCCCAACACAGTAGAGGTATATATTGGATATCTACGCAAAAAAATCGATGTCGCATTCCCCAACGAACCACCGTTGATTCATACAGTCAGAGGATTCGGCTATCGGTTTGGAAAATAAAACTGTATGTACCCAGTTCTCTCTACCCTGTAAACTAATGCTTATGTTCCGTTCAGCCCGACTTAAATTAACCGTTTTTTATCTTGCCATTCTAGTATGGATTTGTCTCCTCTTCAGTATGCTTGTGTATCGATCTGCGACTGATGAACTGCAGCGCAGTCTTCATACTCAGACAATGCGATATTTTGCGATGCAGAGATTACGTATCGACGTTCCGTTACAGGACACTCCCAGTACATTTTCAGTTCCACTTCCTTCTTCAATAGAAACGGTAGAGGAAAACATCTTTTCCCAAGGAAAACAGCGTATTGCAGTGGGATTACTCATTATCGATGTCGCGATTCTTTTTCTCGCCGGTGCCGCTAGTTATTTTTTAGCAGGAAAAACGCTAAAACCAATTGAAGAAATGCTTGATGAGCAAAAACGATTTATTGCCGATGCATCACACGAACTACGAACCCCTCTCACGGCACTCAAAACTGAAATTGAGGTAACATTGCGAGATAAAAATTTAACATTACTAGATGCCAAACACCTCCTTTCCAGTAATCTTGAGGAAGTAGAAAAATTGGAACACCTTTCACAGCATCTTCTTCAGCTCGAAAAATATCATAAAGAAGAGCTCAGTCCACCACAAAAAATGAGTGTCGAAGAAGTTTTCGAGGCAGCCAAAAAAAAGATTTTTCCTCAATTACAAAAAAAACGGATCACATTGCGTGCTGAACATCTCGAAGGAGTAGTCATGGGACAACCTACGAGTATCATCGAGCTCATTACGATTCTTCTCGATAACGCTATTAAATATAGTCCTGCAAAAACGACCATTGAGATTCAAACTATATGCATCAAAAAGAATGTGAAACTTGCTGTGCACGATCAAGGATATGGGATTGCTCCACAAGATTTACCATATATTTTCAATCGTTTTTATCGCGCGAGCACATCAAGACAAAAAGAAAACGAAAATGGATATGGATTAGGATTATCCATTGCAAAACGAATCGCGCAAGCCAATAATGCAAGTATTTCTGTCGAGAGTGCTCTGGGAAAAGGAAGCTGCTTTACAGTAACCTTTCCTCGAGTAAGGTAGCTTCAGGATTCTCTCAGAGCATCTCATTATACTAGCTGTCTAGAACGGAATATACGTATGGAACTGACCTTTTTTCAACACCACAAACGGGCTCTTATTATTGCAGCAATCCTGGTTGTCATCGGTGGTGTCATTTTCTTTAAAACTCGTTCAACAAAAACGGCAGTCCAATATCAGACAGCCTCCGCACAAACAGGGACACTTGTTGTTTCCCTTACAGGATCTGGACAAGTATCTTCAAATAATGCGAGTCCTGTCAACACTCAAGCTTCGGGTGTGGTCACAAAGCTGTTTGTCAAAGAAGGTCAGCATGTAAAAGCAGGCGATGCAATTGCACAACTTTCTTTTGATTTGGAAGGAAAACAGAACGCTGATGCCGCATTTGCTTCATATCAAAATGCTAAAAACACCCTTGCAAGCGCACAGGCTCAGTTATACTCCTTGCAAAGCACTCTCTTTGCAACAAATCAGAAATTTATAAATGGGGCCGTAGCACAAAATCTTGCATCGACAGACCCTACCTACATTCAACAAGATGCCGATTGGCTCGCTGCTCAGGCACAATATGAGCGTCAACAGCAAGTAATTTCTCAAGCTCAAACTGCTCTTACGAGTGCGTACCTTTCCTATCAGCAAGCGTCAAATACAATTTATGCCCCTATTGAAGGGACAGTTTCTGGTCTATCTATCCAAATTGGGTCAGTCATTACTCAAAATCGCAATTCCAATACGACATCAGCAACCACAGAGACAAGTGTTGCAAACATTTTAACTGGGGCAAACCCAACAATTTCACTGAATTTAACAGAAATTGATGTACCAAAAGTGATGGTTGGTGATAAGGCAACGATTACATTCGATGCACTTCCCAATGAAACCTTTACGGGGAAAGTAGCTAGCATTGATACTGTTGGCATTATTAGTTCCGGGGTTACGACATATCCGACAATCATTCAACTTGACACACCTAGTAATCAGATTTTGCCAAACATGAATGCAACTGCAACAATCATCGAACAAGCAAAGAATGATGTCTTAATGGTTCCCCTAGCTGCTGTTCAAACCAATACCAACGGCCAATCAACTGTACAAATCATGCAAGCAAGTGGAACTCCTAAAACAGTCGCCGTACAAACAGGTCTTTCCTCTGACACTCAAGTGGAAATTACCTCAGGATTATCCGACGGAGATATTGTAGTGACAGGAACAACGACCCCAAATGGAGGGGCTCCACGAGCAACTACCTCACTCTTTGGTGGTACGCTGGGAGGTGGTGGTGCAAGAATTTTAACAGGCGGTGGTGGAGGATTTGGAGGTGGAGGAGCCCGAGGCGGAGCTGCAGCCGGTCGATAATGAGCCTACTCTCGGAATCTACAAAATATTTCCTATGATCCAACTGTCGCACATTTCTAAGATCTATAAGACGGATGCACTTGAAACAGTAGCTTTGGCCGATATCTCCTTTTCAGTGAACAAGGGAGAGTTTGTGGCAATCATGGGCCCATCAGGATCTGGAAAATCCACACTGATGCACATTCTAGGTGCTCTAGATTTACCTACAAGCGGCGAGTACATCCTGGATGGTGAGAATGTTTCAAAACTTTCGGATGACGAGTTAGCTGATATTCGTAATCGCAAAATTGGATTTATCTTTCAAGCATTTAATCTATTACCACGTACCACAACGGTACAAAATGTATGCCTGCCTATGGTCTATGCGGGAATCCCCAAAGAGCAACGCGAGGAACGCGCTATAAAATATCTGAAGATGGTAGGACTTTCCCATCGTTTACATCATACATCCAACCAATTGTCAGGTGGTCAACAGCAACGTGTCGCTATCGCGCGTGGTTTGGTAATGAGTCCCACCATTTTGCTCGCAGATGAGCCTACCGGGAACATTGCAAGTAATCAAGCTGAAGAGGTCATGGGTATTTTTCAGCATTTGAATGAACAAGGGCACACGATTGTGATGATTACACATGAGCCTGACATCGCAGAACACGCTAAGCGTATTATCTCTGTCCGAGATGGACGCATCGAAAGTGATTCTAAGCGCCACAAGCAAAAGAAAGCAAAATATATCGAAACCCAAGACTAATACACATATGGATATTGTCGCACTCGTTATTGAAGCATTTGGTACCCTGACACTCAATAAGTTACGTACAGGACTAGCTATTTTGGGTATTGTCATCGGGATTGGGAGTGTTATTGCTCTTATTTCATTGGGACAAGGAAGTCAGCAATCTATTCAAAACCAAATCCAATCACTGGGTGCAAACCTTTTAACAGTCATTCCTGGTGGTCAAAGCACAGGAGCTGTACGAGGTGCTGCGGGCAGCGCTACAACATTAACGTTGGATGATGCAAAAGCAATTCAACATTCATCACAAGCGCCTGATGTTATAAGTATTTCCCCCGAATATTCAGGACGCACCCAGGTTGTCGCAGGACGTAACAACACAAACACTCAAATCATCGGAGCCTGGCCCCAATATGCCCAAATTCATAAAATCGATATGGCAGAAGGTTCATTTATTACCCAGCGAGATGTGGACGCAATGACAAAAGTAGCAGTTCTTGGCTCCCAAGCAGCAAGTAACTTATTTACTGATGGAAGTGACCCTCTAGGACAAACTATTCATGTCAAAGGACAAGTCCTCACCGTAATCGGTATTACTGTTTCAAAAGGTGGAACCGGGTTTAACAATGCAGACGATGCCATTTATGTCCCATTGTCTACTGCCATGGAAGAGCTCTTTGGCTCTCAGCATTTGTCAACCTTAAGTTTAGAAGCCAAAAATCAAGACGTTATGGTGAACGCTGAAAATGAAGCAGGCTTTATTCTTCTTTCTCAACATAAACTTTCTGATCCCTCCCAAGCTGACTTTACAATTTTTTCACAACAAGACATTTTGAATACAGCATCACAAGTCACGGGAACCTTTACCACACTGCTTGGTGGAATCGCAGCAATTTCTCTTCTCGTCGGAGGCATCGGTATCATGAATATTATGCTTGTTACCGTTACCGAACGCACACGTGAGATTGGTCTGCGCAAAGCGTTGGGGGCAAAAAAGAAAATTATTATCACCCAATTTTTGATCGAATCGATTATCTTAACACTAACGGGTGGAATCATCGGAATGATGGTGGGAGTTGGAATTTCTTTCTTACTTTCCCGTACGATGAATATTCCATTTACAATTTCTACTTCATCTATTCTCTTAGCAATTGGTGTATCAGGCGCAATCGGAATCTTATTCGGTTGGTATCCTGCCAATCAGGCGGCAAATCTTCAACCAATTGAAGCATTACGCTATGAATAAGCTTTCAGTTTTCCTTCAGTCAATCACAGTAGACTAGTATATAAAGGAGTAGATTATGAACAAAAACCTTATTATTGCGGTGGCTATCACCCTAGTAGTAGCGGGAGGAGTTGGTTTTTTTGGAGGAATGAGGTACCAACAAAGTAAAACACCCGTTCTCCCCACTGGATTGAGTGCAAATCGTCCCGGTGGCAATCGGGTCTTTGGTAGAGGCAATGGGACGGGAATGGGCGGGCGTGCTGTGGTCGGGCAAGTCATCAGTAGTGATGATCAAGGGATTACCGTTAAACTTCCTGATGGTAGTAGCAAGATCGTCTTTATTGCCGATAATACCATGATTAATAAAGCAACGGCAGGAAACAAGAATGACTTAACCATTGGAACAACCGTCGCGGTGTTTGGCACTTCCAATGCTGATGGCAGCGTCACGGCCCAAAACGTCCAGATCAATCCCATGATGCGTATAACGGCTTCGCCTTCTCCATCGGCATCACCCATTGGAAAATAAATAAAAATATCAATGTAATTACAATGGCATGCCACATATGGTGTGCCGTTGTTTTTACACTATTCAAACAGAATTTCTACATCTAGTAGAAACACACATGTCAGAGTACGATAAAAAGTATGGATTCTTCAATTCGTGTACAATCACTGATTAAAAAATTTGGTGACTTCACCGCGGTCAATAATATTTCATTTGAAGTCAATCAGGGTGAAATTTTTGCATTTTTGGGACCCAACGGAGCGGGGAAAACGACAACGATCAAAATGCTTACAACACTTCTTCGTCCAACCAGTGGAACTCTTCTTCTCATGGGGACTAATCCCACCAAAGATCAAGATTCAGCGCGTAAATCATTTGGTATTGTCTTTCAAGACCCCAGTCTTGATGAGGAACTTACTGCGTACGAAAATTTACATTTTCATGCAGTATTATATGGAGTCCCAAAGCAAATTGCAGCAAAACGAATTAAGGAATTGTTAGAAGTCGTAGAGTTATCAGATCGTAAAAATGATCTTGTCAAAACATTTTCAGGGGGAATGAGAAGACGACTTGAAATTGCCCGCGGTCTTCTTCATCATCCTCACATTTTTTTCTTGGACGAACCGACAATCGGACTTGATCCACAAACTCGTAATCAAATTTGGGAGTATATTAAAAAATTGAATAAAGAAGAGGGAATCACAATCTTTTTCACAACTCACTACATGGAAGAGGCTGATCGTGTGGCCAATAGAATTGCAGTCATTGATCACGGAACAATTATTGCCATTGATACGCCTCAAGCAATTAAAAAGAAAGCCAAGGCCCAAACACTTGAAGATGCATTTTTAAGTCTTACCGGGCACCAACTTCGTGATGAAAAAGCAAGTGCAGTGGAACATATGCGCATGCGCCGACAAATGTGGAGGGGACGATGAACGTATCAACTATTTATATTCTTTGGCTCCGACAATTAAAACGATATACTCGTTCGAGGTCTCGTCTTATTGGCTCTTTGGGACAGCCCATTCTCTTTTTAGTTGCTCTTGGCTTCGGATTTGGTCCTATTTATCAAAAAGCAGGGGGAGGCAATTATCTCTCTTTTATTGCCCCTGGAATTGTGGCTCAAGGAATTCTTTTCACTGCTATTTTTTCTGGCATTGAACTCATCTGGGATCGCCAATTTGGATTTTTGAAAGAGACGCTCGTTGCACCTGTTCCTCGACTTTCTATTATGTTGGGACGCACGCTGGGGGGAGCCACTATAGCATTTTTGCAAGGGATATTTATTTTATTGCTTTCGATCCTCTTTGGCTTTCGCCCTGTTTCATTTATTGGGTTAATTCCAACCCTTGTGCTGATGCTTTTAACTGCACTTCTTTTTACCAGCGTAGGCACCGCAATTGCATCGACACTTGAGGATTTTCAAGGATTTCAACTGATCATGAATTTTTTAGTAATGCCGCTCTTTTTCCTTTCCGGTGCTTTGTTTCCACTCCAAGGCATTCCACCCCTTCTAAAGGTGATCGCAAGTATCGATCCCCTTTCCTACGCAATCGATAGTTTTCGCTACTTTATGATTGGATCTTCACATTTTTCAATCGCAACTGATATTGGCGTCTTAGCCATACTAACAATGATTACAATTGGAATTGGAAGCTATCTTTTTTCCAAAATCCAACTTTAATGTGTGCGCTTTGATGACAAGCTTATGAAGAAAAGGAGCAGGGCAACTCCTCCACCATTTCCAACCACCCATGCTGCAAGTACAATTTCTCCAACGTGATCTATCTGCCGTTCTACTTCACGCAAAGATCGTCCCACAAATACGTATCCACTTTGAGCCCCATGAAAATATACTCCCACAAGTGCTTCTCGCACTCCTTGTTGTGGTTGCCAAGTCACACGATCATCCGTGTGCGTTTTGACATACGAAAATAAGCCAGTTGGAAGGCTAGGAACTTTCCCATTCAATTGAGCCGAAGAGAGTAACTGATTTCCTTGCTCATCATATACAAAAACATATGGGGAGAGTGACTGCGTCAATTCTACAGGTTGGATTGAACGCAGAGCATCAAGAGAAGATCCGTTTGCAAGTAAAAGTGCAGTATCTTGCGCCATTTGAAGTTGTGGTTCAGAAGCACTTTGACGCAACATTTGTTGTGCAACTCCAAAAACAAGAAAACACACAAACGTTATACCGGCAAACCAAAAGAGGGACATGTGAACATATGTAAAAGATACCTTTTTCATAGGAGCTCCTCTCGTTTATATCTTATGTGCTTGCTTATCTGGAGTACGGATATCTGGAGGCGGACTATAAATCACAAAGTAATACGCAGGAGTTCCATCATCATATGACGCAGTATCTATGATTTTATACAGATACGAAAAACGACACCCACTATATGTAACCATGAGTGTATGGTAATCCGGAACGACATCACATTCACCGGGAACAAATGTGATATTGGCAAGAGAAAATTGCTTCTGCATACGTGCGGGGTAACTAGCTTGCAACTGTTGGACGCTAATGGCATGTGAACGAACCAAATAAAGGTATGGTTCCGCATAGTATGTTGTTACAAGAATCGATGAATAACTCGATTGATATTTTTTCACTAAAGCAGCCATGTGTTCATCCGCCACGTTGCGATACCAGCTTTGGTACGACGGTTGTTGAACAAAAAATTGACCGAGGAAAAAGACAATGCAGTACGCATACCCTACACTAACTACTACTAAACCAAGACGTTTGAGCCACACAGGGCGAAGCTGGACGATCCAAATCAGTCCAGTCGCAATGCATACGGCAAATGACAAAATGATGGGAAAGCTACGAATCATGCTGGGCACTTCGATCGTCGTGAGAGCCGCTGGTATGGGTGCAATCAAAAAGATTCCCCAAAAAAGTAGGAACTTTTGTCGTAATTTTGGACGCGTTAACGCAACAATGAGACCAATAAAAAATAAAAACAACTCTACAATATACAGGACTCCTTGCAATGGTATTTGATATCGAACCGGCTGAGCTATTTGGAAAAAATACAAGCGTGGATCAAAGTACGACAAATAATTCTCTAAAAACGCTTTGCCATAGACAACTACTTTGTTGTAATACGCACGCATATACAGTAGAGGCAATTTCCCCGTAGCGTCAGTTCCTTGCTCATTTGCAATGATCATGGGTGAGGGATCGGCAAAAAGACCGACACTGGCAAATCGTTTCGTAGCATCTTTCACAAAAAATGTGAAGAAGAGGACGGCACAAAATGAAACAAGGAGAAATCCAATCGTTTTCTTTGATGGGAATTTTTCTTTTTGTGGTCGATATATAAAGTAGGACAAAACAAGAGAAGAGGGAAGAAAAATTTTCGTTGAATGATATAAGTAGACGGCAAGGATAAAAGCACATATTCCGCAGGCGACCTCCCACCAGGATCGGTGGGAAGAGCGAACAATTCGTATAAAAAGATGAAGTGTCAGAACAGAAAAAAGAAATGAGAAAATGACCTCATATGTGGCTCGCGAAGCCACAATATGCCATGGCGAAATTGCCAAAATTCCTGTGACGATAAACGCATATAGCTCATCCAAGACTTCTTTGATAAAGAAAAAGACAGTCACGAGGGAAAGTAGACCCGCCATTACCACTGGGAATCGCGCCGCGAATGTGTTTTCGCCAAAAAGAGCAATACTTGGTATCTGAAGGTACGAGATGAGCGCTGGTTTTGGATCAATAATGGATTGAAGATAGAGCGGGTGAGCTCTGTTATCTTCGTCCCTCCCCGTTGCTTTCAGGGCCATGGTATTCACCAAGAAAGATACTTCGTCTTTCTGCAAACCCGAAGGGACTGCGCCCAATTGATAGAAGCGCAGTAGTGCAGCAACAAGTAAGATGAATCCTAAGAGGAGGGCAGTATGAACAGATTGCTTTATACGCATCATAGAAACTCCATCATTATTCCTATCATATTTCACGCTTGAGTACAATTTAGCATTTGACACATGCAACTTAGTTGCGTTACCATATGTACATGATGAAAAAATATATAACTCTGTGTGTAGTAGCTTTTGCCGCTGTCGTGCTTCTTTTTACAGTTGCAACTACCACAAAGCAAACATCCACACTCTCCACAGATAAAAGACTCCACATTACTACTTCTTTTTATCCTTTATACTTTTTTGCATCACAGATTGTAGGGTCACATGCTGACGTGATCAACATTACTCCTTCTGGAGCCGAACCCCATGATTATGAACCTACTCCTCAGGATATTTTATCCATAAACAAAAGCCAACTGCTCTTTTTAAATGGAGGAAACCTCGAAGCTTGGGGTGAAAAAATACAACAAATCATTGACCCCAAGCAGACAACAGTCGTAACCATCGGAGCTGATATTACCACCCAAACTGTTGATGAGGATGGAAAAACAATTATCGATCCACATGTGTGGCTCTCTCCCAAACTTGCTGAAGTTGAGGTTAAACGTATAGAAAATGCCATTGAAGCAAAAGATCCCGCTAACAAAAACACCTATCAACAAAACGCGACTGCTCTGCTTGAAAAACTCAATACGTTAGACACGGAGTACACCCAAGGACTACGTTCTTGTACACAACACACGATCGTCACATCTCATGCTGCTTTTGGATACCTAGCAACAGAATATCACTTGACACAACTACCTATCGCTGGCCTCTCACCAGATGAGGAACCGTCAGCTCAACAAATGGCATCTATCGCGCAATTTGCTAAAGAGCACCAAATTCATACAATCTTTTTTGAAAGTTTGGTAAGTCCAAAGCTCTCGCAAACCATTGCTTCAGAAATAGGAGCACAAACGCTTGTATTAGACCCTATAGAAGGAGTCAGCAAACAAGAGTCGCAAGAGGGTAAAAATTACTTTACAATAATGGAAGACAATTTACGTAATTTACGAATGGCACTTCAATGTCACTAGACCACTCAAAAACGATCATTAAGCTAGAAAACATCTCCTTTCAATATGGTGAAACTTCTATTATAGAAGGAGTAAATTTATCTATCCATGATGGTGATTATCTTGGAATCATCGGACCCAATGGCGGAGGGAAAACAACTTTGTTGAAGATCATGCTCGGTCTTCTCAAACCTTCAAGCGGAACAGTAACCTTATTTAACATACCACTTTCACATTTTCATGCGTGGAAAGATATTGGGTACGTCCCTCAAAAGGCTTTATATATCGACCAATACTTTCCTGCAACGGTCGAAGAAGTAGTGAGTATGGGACGATTTGGACAAAAAAAAATCTTTCAACCTCTCGGGTCAGATGACAGAATAGCAATACAGCAAGCTTTAGAACAAGTCGGCATGTGGCAATTTCGCACACGCCTTATTCACGAGCTATCTGGGGGACAACAACAACGCGTTTTTATTGCACGTGCCCTCGCAGGAAACCCAAAAGTACTCGTATTAGATGAGCCAACGGTGGGAGTTGATTCCACGACCCAACATGAATTTTATACACTGTTAAAGACTCTCAACCAAGAAATGGGGCTCACACTTGTTCTTGTTTCACATGACCTAGAAGTAGTTGCTCATGAAACCACAGAAGTCGCGTGCATCAACAAAACGCTTCTTTATGAAAACAATCCCCACGAAATGATTGCGCACGGTAATATTCAAGCACTGTATAACGAACATTTACAGTTTATTACACACAATCATCACTCAAAAAAATAATATGAATTTTATCCAACTTCTCCAGTATGGTTTTATCCTTCGGGGCCTTGAAGCAGGGATTGTGATCGCATTGATTGCTCCCTTAATTGGCATTTTTCTCGTCCTACGGCGTTACTCTCTTATCGCTGACACCCTTTCTCACGTTTCCCTTGCCGGCGTTGCGCTCGGACTGGTATTCAACCTCAACCCGCTCTTGGCCGCAATCATAACAGCAGTGGGAAGCGCATTTCTAATTGAGGAGCTTCGGAATAGACAAAAAATCCAAGGAGAAGGAGCACTTTCTCTGTTTCTTTCAGGCAGTCTTGCTCTCGCGGTTGTGCTCATTAGTATCGTTCATGGATTTAGCGTTGATATCTTTAATTATTTGTTTGGATCGATCGTAACCGTTACAAATACTGATATTTTCATCATTGTTGCTTTGGGAATTATTGTCCTTTTTACTATCGTAATTTTTTACAAACAACTCGTCTTTAGTAGTTTTGATGAAGAAGCAGCGAAAGTGAGCGGTATAAACACCACATGGACAAATCGAATTCTTATCATCCTCGCGTCACTAACGATCGCGCTCTCCATTCCTATTGTAGGAGTACTTCTCATTGCCGCTCTTATGGTCATCCCTGTACTGACAGCCCTTCAGTGGAAAAGAAGTTTTAAAGAAACGTTACTTATTGCCGAAGGGACATCGCTCGTATGCGTCATCTTAGGAAGCGTTCTTTCTTTTTCATTTGGCCTCTCAACGGGAGGAACTATTGTCTTATGTTGTGTTGGGTGTTTTGTTGGTTCGCTTGGTATTAATCAATCGAAGAAGCACTCGTAAAAAAATGACCAGGAAACTTTGGAGATACTTCTAAAGATAAATCATCTCGGACGAGGGCATATTCGAATGAAAACTCGTGCAGTAACAACTCGCTTGGAACCAAAAATAAACACGTCGACAATGCATCGGCCAACATTGCATGTTTAGCCACCACAAATGTGGCGAGGATGGCAGAAGGTGATTCTAATGTATGAGGATCGATAATATGATGGAATTGTCCCCATTTGCGTCTATTCCCCGCTGAAGCACACAAGCTTTCGTTTTGTATGCGAACGATTCCAATAACTTGAGTAGTATCTAAGGGATGTTCGAGTCCCACTTCAAGTTTTTCACCGTGAAGATCAGATACAAGTAAATCACCACTGCCATCAACGCAAAACGAATGAATACCTTCTGCGTGCAAAATTTCACCAATTCGATCAATGAGATACCCTTTTCCAGCAGCTCCAATATCAATAAGTGCAGGACTACACAGTTCAAGTGTCGTATCCGTTACACTCAATACATTATCCCAATCAGGAGGGGAGTGAAGCTCACTGGGTTGTAGAGAGTATGTTTCATCATAACCTGCTTCGACCAAAAGGTTTCCAATCAGTGGGGTAAATATCCCGTTCGTCAATCGGTATAATCTTTCATACAAAGAAAAAAGCGTGTACTCGTCAGAAGAAAGAGAAATTTTTCCCTTCTTCTGGGCTAATTGTGAAATCCTGGAATCTGTGCGGAAACGAGAATATGTTGATTCAAAGCATTCAATATACCCAAAGATTTTTTCTTTGATTTGAAGGCACAACCGTTCATGAACAGGCTCGTATACATCAACACGCCACCGTGTTCCAATTGCTTCAAATTGCAGAGAGAAATTACGCGTCATGTGGCAACACTACGACTTTGCTTGCGCCTCAATCTTTTGAAGTGCGTCATTGAATCCTTGTGGTGTAAGGGAAGATCCAGCGACTTTAGAAAGTTGAATATCCGTGATCTTTTTTCCAACAACTAACTGTTTATAATTTGCAATAAAGATATCTTGATAGCGAACAGACATTGGATCATCGGCTTGATTTGTTACATTCACATCAGTGATGACACTATCTTTCAGCGTGACTTCCACACTAAGGTGCTTTTGACCCACGTGAGTCATATAATCACCTTCTGAGATATATCTCCCATCCTTAAATGATTGCGTCGTTGTGGATAGAGATGTTGACGAGGATGTTGTGGTTTGAGAGCTTGCCGTCCCACCTCTATAAAGTGCAGTCGCCCCTCCAGCTACTACAACGACAACAAATGCACCCCCCACAAGAAGGGGCATCATACTCTTTTTTGAATTGGGATGAGCAGAGGTGGTTGAAGGTTGAAGGTTTGTATCAGACATATAGCCCTTTCATTGTATGAATCTTCTTATCATACAACACACATGTGATACAGAGTAGCGTCTTTTCTTGTGAACCATCTGAAAAATGCAAATTATGGTAACTTTGCGATGTCACTAACGTGATGTGATTGGAAAACCTGAAGAGCAATAGCATCAGTAATACGATCAGTTACCACTCCCACTAAGGCTGCTCCTTCATTTAACCGTCGCTCATACTCACGAGCTCGCTCCTCACTAATCCCAGCTTTCATGAAAGCTCCAATGATTCCTCCAGCCGCACCACCTACCACGGCACCCGCAACAGCCCCCGTGACAGTAGATGCAGCTGCCCCACTAATTCCCATGGCTGCTAACAATGGTCCACCTACTAACAGAGCACCAATCCCTGGAAAAGCAATAACACCTAACCCTACAAGCACCCCTCCTAATGCTCCAAGTGCCCCTCCAGTCGTTGCTCCTGAGGCAACGCCAGCCGGAATTACTTTTTCCCCTTCTTGCAACCCAACAGCGGTATTATTTTTAACCAATACCGAGATCTCTCCTTGTTGATATCCTACTTCTTGCAGCCCATGGACTACATCCTTTGCCTCATGAACACTTTGCACAAATCCAATTAATGTTGACATACTTGATCCTTTCTATAGTACGATTACTGTTGTGGTGGTGTCAGAACCCCACCCAATATATTGATTACTCCATTCGAAGCCTCAATATCAGATTGAGTCACTTCAATACCATTCACAAACGTTTTGTTATTATTTTTAGCAATCGTTACCGTTGCACCTTGTTCCGTATGAAGTTGCGTCCCATCGGGTAGAGTGGAAAGATGATAAATCCCTGGTACCACATGGTAGGTAAGAAGTGAGGTCAATTTATCCCTGTTCTGCCCTTGAAGTAATGTAGACAATTGCGCTTGATCCATTACTGCAAAGGCGTTATTACTTGGCGCAAAGACGGTTAGATTTGCTGATCCATTGAGGGTCGAAGTGAGCTGTAAGGTAGTAAGCATCGCGGAAAGACGAGACAATTGAGCAGTAGAAGAAATAATCGCTCCTATTTTTCGTCCTCCTTTGGGAGTTACTTCTGGAGTAGGAAAGGGAGTTGGGGTAGCTGTGCCCATTCCCAATGAAGTTGGTTGAATGGTCGGCGAAGGTGTTGAAGTACTTGGAGCATAATTTGTGCAGCCTGCCAAGGAAAGAGTAACAAGTGTCGTTGCCACAATGGGAAAAATTTTATTCATACACAACCTCCTTGTGTATAGAAGTGTAAAAAAACGATGTGGCAACCATTTCACAAATAAGAAATAAAAAAGAAAGAATTGATAGATCAATATAAAACATCAACTGCCCTTGTTAGTACACCCAAGAGCAGTTGACATATGTCACACAAGCCTATCTAGATCCACTCGATCCCGAACTTCCTCCATCAGAATTATTTCCGTTTGTTGAAGATCCCTTTCGATCGGTATCTGAGGATCCTGAGTTATTATTGTTTCGTGTATCCTGCTCCATATTTCTCACCTCCTTTCACCTCTATCTACCATAGATACAAAGCATCATATCTCCACAGGAAATTGGGGTGAGAAATGTAAGAGACATGGGCTTGTAATATAGGACAAGGGGTGATATACTACTCTTCTTCGGTTTGAAAGATAGCTTCCCTAAAGCTTCTGATGCGATTCTCTCCGGATAGTACAGTTAAGGAAAAATTATGTCATATACGCCATACAACAGGCGACCTTTTTCTCGTGGTCGTCGTCCGAATCAGTCCAATAAAAAAGGTACTATTCATCCTTCACGCTATATTCACAAAGCGATTCAGCCCCAGCACACACAACAAGTAGTTATTACTCACTCGTTTGCAGATTTTTCGCTACAACCTGATATTCAGAGAAATATTCAATATCATGGTTTTACCACACCAACACCCATTCAAGATCAAGCAATTCCACATATTCTCGAAGGAAGAGATCTCGTCGGTATAGCCAATACCGGGACAGGGAAGACAGCAGCATTTTTGCTTCCTATTATTCAAAAGATTTCACTCGATGATCAGCAAGGGGCACTCATCGTGGTACCAACCCGTGAACTCGCCACACAAATTGCAGACGAACTCCATTTACTCGCCCGGGGAATGGCTATCAGTTCGGTTGTATGTGTTGGTGGTGTGAGTATCGAACCTCAAATCAGAGAAGTTCGCAAAAATCCTCACATCATTATTGGGACACCGGGAAGACTAAAAGATCTCATTGAACGAAAGGTACTGCTTCCTCATATGTTCACAACGATTGTTCTTGATGAAGTTGATCGCATGCTTGATATCGGATTCGTTCACGATATCCGACATTTAATTTCACTTCTTCCTCAACAAAGACAATCTCTGTTCTTTAGTGCCACCATGACACCCGATATTCAGCAGATCATGAACTCATTTTTGACAAACCCTATTTCCATTCATGTTGCGAAAACAGTGACCAATGACCACATCGACCAAGACATTGTCAAGATTACACCAGAGAAGGGGAAAGCAAACGTCCTCATTGACCTTTTGCATCAACCAGAATTTGAGCGTGTCATCATCTTTGGACGTACAAAACATGGGATCAATAAATTGGAAAAAATACTCTACACGCAAGGAATACGAGTAAGTGCAATCCATGGAAACAAGACACAACAAGCACGTCAGCGTTCGTTAGATGATTTCAAACGAGGACGAGTTCAGGCTCTTCTTGCTACGGATGTCGTCGCTCGTGGAATCGACGTAGACAACGTCACGCACGTGATCAACTACGACGAACCAGCCACGTACGAAGATTATATTCACCGTATTGGTCGTACGGGCAGAGCAGGGAAAATGGGAAAGGCACTGACTTTTGTCCAGCCTTAATTTCTTACTTATCAGCTAATAGCTACTTTCAAGAACTTTTTAGGTATTCATACTTTCTTAGGTCAACAGCAGCGCTTTACTTTCCGTATTGCGGCTGAGAAAAAACCTTTCTATGATGCTCGATAGGAGGAGTATGGACAAAATTGTAAAAGAATTTCTCGCCCATCACCGGGTATGCTGTTTCAGTGTTCTACTGCCCAACAGAGGGCTTCATTCTGCAACCATGCACTATGTATTTTGCGAAGAAAAGGATGAATTTTATTTGGTCACCCAAAAAGACAGCCGCAAATATCAAGCATTTTCAACTACTTCTTCCTGTAATGCTGCATTAACCATTGGATTTAATGAAAAAGAATGGGTAACCATGCAAATGGATGGCAAAGCATTTCTCATTCCAACAGAAGAAAGAACTCATGCAGAGCAATGCTATAGCGCTCGCTATCCCTCATACGCAAAGTACAAAACCGATCCTCAAGCTGTCTTTGTCAAATTTGTTCCCACGTGGTGGAGATACAGCTCGTTCAAAACCAAGCCTCATGTCATCATTTTTTCCGAAGACGAGCAGACATAGTTCATCCTGAGAATAAACCAACAATTTGTCCCAGATTACGTATTATGATATAATACAGGACATGATTTACATTTACCTCCCATACGTGCCAATTGCACCCATTGGGGGCGTGCAAACCCTTTTCGACTATGCTGAAAGGCTAAACGAGTTGGCTCAAACGACTGTCGCGACTATCGTCAGTCCGGCACGATACATTCGCTCTATTTTGCCACGACCCTATCCATTGGTTTCTGTCCTCCACACATCACCCAAACTTACCTCAACGGATATTCTTCTTTTTCCCGAAGTATTATTAGCAAACATCAATAATTATCCGAAAGAAAATAAAAAATACCTCGTTGTTTTGAACTGGAAGTATCTTGATATTGCGATGCGCAATAGGAGTGCTCTTCCGGATATAACCGGGATCATAACCAATTGCCATTTTACGGCAAACCAAATCAACAAGAATTATCCTTCTGTTCCTACGATTGCCATCCCCCATACGATCGATCCTCTGTTTAAAGAACACATTCCCTACAAAAAGCGACCTTCAGATTCTATCCTTCTCATGAATCGTAAAAACACACACCACATCCCAGGCATCTTAGAATTTTTAGAACAATCCCATCACCAAGTAACATTGATAAACAACGTACCTCCGCAGCAGCTGGTCAAACAATACAACAATCACCGCATTTTTATCAACTTAGGGTATCCAGAAGGATTTTGTCGTCCGGCTGCGGAAGCGATGGCGAGTGGATGCGTGGTCGTTGGGTTTACGGGAGGTGGGGGAAGTGATTTCATGAAGCATCGCAAGAATTGTTTTATTGCCCCTGACGGTGATGAAAAGGAATTGATTCGCTTGCTCCATTTCGTGCTCAACGAAGCATCAATTGAAGAATTAACCGATATCACGACACAAGCAAAAGATATCATCCGTACTGGATACACTGATGAAACTCAGGCATGGGCACTGTACAAATTATTTTCATCTCAAATTCCGGTTACATACACAAAACAATCCATTCATGCTCTCTATGCGCATACCAAAAAGAAACACAAGAAAAGCGGTCACAAACCACTCTATACTCGCATGGGCAAAAATGCACTTGAGCTACAGTTGTATTACGAGCGACAAAAATACAAGGAGCTCACTTCCTCAAAGTTCTTTGTCCTTTGGCAAAAATATTGTTCTGCACGAAGTGGATTAACGAAGACGCTTGCGAGTTGGAAAGAGAGAAGCCTAGAGTTTTTAAAAACATAACCCAAGAAAATGAAGCTTCTCCTAAAAAATTTAGAGTTAAGTTCATTCGTCTAAATCCAAATACCCAAGCTCAAGTTTTTTAAGGAATTCAGTATGTTTTTCTTTGTTCAAAAAAATGTAAGGAATTTTATAGTTTTCCAGTATTGTTTGAATTATATTGGAAAATAAATCCAATATAGAATCATATTCTTCCGCTAGAACCTCTCTATATCTCCCGTGAACAATTTGAGAACGAACGTTATAAAGTTGTTTCACTTTCTCAAATTCTATCCTTCTATCATCGTAATCCTTTAATCTGGGATGCAAAAACCATGCTATATTACTTGAAAGTCTAAAAGTAACTTCAAAAGCAGAGTTGGAAAAAAGAGCTTCTAATGCAGTTAATATGAGTATAAATTTTTGATCATCATCTCCCTCATTCCCAAATGCGGCAACAAAAGTTTTCATGGCTACACCTAAAGGAGTTTTCCAATCGGGATGTAGTTGAGCTTTATATAAAGAATAATAATTATTGAAGTATATTCTCCCTTTTTGTAATACCCTCAGAATATCTTTAGTAAAGATATTCATTCTATCAGAGCCAAGCAAAAAATTTTGATAAGACCAAATTGCCCAACCATAATTTGCAAAAAAATCTATTGGTTTTTCAAACTTTAAAAGTATCTTTCCGTGTTCGTCAACACTAACTTCATAACAATTACCAAGATCATATGTGCGTTTTGTTTTTATAAAACAATATAAAAGTGTTATGTCTGTGGCGATTTCGATGGGTAAAGAACCACTTTGGGGAATATTTTTTAGCTGCGCAGGAAGAATTAGTATTCCAACATTTTTTTTGCTCGTAATATTAACTTTTTCAATAAATGAATCTATTAGAAAAATTCCATCACTTATTAATAGACGGTCAAAATGAAAGTTTGATTTTATTAGAGGAAAAAGGAAGCCATTGTTCATTTTTTGCATATCCCTTGCTGCCCGACAGGGTATCCCAGACTACTTCGTGTCTGGATGCATTTCTCAGATCGCCTGATCGGCGACTTGATGTGCTGATTCGGCTTTCACACTGAATTGCCTCTCCCGACAATATTAAAAAAATGGAGCAAAGCCCCATTTTTTTAATGCTGCCCGACAGGGATTCGAACCCCAATACTCGCCTCCAAAGGGCGATGTCCTACCATTAGACGATCGGGCAAAGAAAACAATCTTTCTTTTGTACACTCTCTCACCTACCATTTTAGACGACCCGCCTCCGTTCCGCTTATGCGGAAACTTCTGCAGGCAGGTCGGGCAAAAACATGCGTTATTTGCGCCAAAAGGGTACAATAAACACATGACGATACGAATTGTATCAAAAAGCCAGTGGAAAAGGAACCTCCAACCCAAGAAAAAGCGTGTCCGACGCCTGGTAAAGTCCACGCGCCGGGTGCTCATCACCACCTTGGCGGCAGGAGTAATCCATGCGCACCTTGCCAATCCGTTTACCTACGGCAATATCGTCGAGCCCACTCACGTGGTCTCAGCAAGTACCGATGGTCAGCTCGCGATCTCCACAAAAACCAAACCCATCCTCCTCAATAACGCCTTTACGAATAAAGTCGCCTTTGTGGAACAGGGCATTCATATCGCCAACAACATCTTTACCGGCAGCCAACCAGCAGAAGGCAAAACTGCCGATGACATCATCCGCGACATCCATACACTGCGATTCGACCCCTCCAAACCATATCTGATTTCTGGTGACCATTTCAGTATCCTGTACGTTCGCTCATTGGGAATCTTTTACAACACCTTACTTGATCCTCGTACAGCACTCGATGCCCAAGATTGGAAAAACAGACAAGAGATTTATTTAAAAACAACAGCGTATGCGCTCGATGTCTTCGATCAGTCGTCACAACTTTCAACAAGCATCGTACCTTTGGGTGAAAAATATGTAACGCTCGTCAACTTTTTCAACCCACCATCTGACACGATGTATAGTCTCCTGTATGCCCTGGATACAATGAGTGATCCAACTGTCCTCCCTACACTGTACCCATTTGTAAATACCTCATCGTATCAGCTACAAACACAATCAGCAGCACAGCAGCTTATTGCACAGCATCGGCAGACACTTATCCGACAGTTGCAAACGTATGAGTACTACGTTACGGACCCCTCGACAGGACTGGTAAAAAAAGATATTTATCTTTCCAGTACCAAAGACTCCAACATGCGACAGAGCGCGTTTTACGACAACGTGATCCTGTGGAAAACAAAGCAACTTGCACAAAAAATGGGACTTGAACCATCTGACCCACAAGCTCTTGAAACTCTCCGTTCTCGTATCATCTCCACTTTTTGGGATGATACACATGGATATTTCAAAGAAGATTTAAGTACGACAGGGGATCATTACTCATCCGATTGGCTGATCACACTCATGACTGGCTTTTTGAATCCAAATAATCCTCAAGATCGCATTTACTACAACCACAGCATCGCGTACATTCAGCAAACGGGCTTGGATCAGCCGTTTCCATTGCATTACCAATTAACAAATGATACCTCTCACACATATCCAGTGGTGCGTATGCTCGCCCCCTCCTATGCTGGACAGGCTGTGTGGAGTAATTGGGGCATGGAGTATGTCAAACTTTTGGGGCTTCTTGGAAATATCGAACATAATTCTGTCTTTGAAGCAAAGGCCCATACATATATTGCCGACTATACAAGCAATATCGAAAAATTCCATGGATATCCAGAAGTATATGCAGATGATGGGAGTCTATTTAGTGGCTTCACTTACAAAAGTGTGCGACAAACAGGATGGGTCGTGACATTTGAGCAGGCACGCTCTTTAGTCCAATCACTTTCGACCTCTCCAACGTATCAAACGCAGAGTACACCTCTCAACCACTCTTTCTTATCTTCCGTTACTCTTACGCACACGACCCCCTGATGTGGTTGGCCATACAACACCATACTTTCGAGTGGAAGAAGTGCAATCAAGGGAGCGGTTAATAAATCTTCTTCACCATCAATCACAAAAATGATATTTTTTTGCTCGGTTGATAAACCTTGAATCTGTTGGGCTGCCAAGTGCTGAATACTCCCAGGTTTATTACTGACATGAGAATGCTCAAGCATATACGGAGATGAGATATCAAAATGATATGTTTCTCGCTGCGATCGTCCATCAATATATGCAGCAGTAAATTGTCTTTGTTCATCAATCATTGAGCGCGTCACGACATCTCCTACACACACAAGGGGAACGTTGGATGGCACATGTTGGGGAAGAGAAGGTGATATATCACCAATTGGGGTATGGAACAATGCGGTTTGCTCAGAAGTAATGTAGATGTCGTGTTCAAAAAGAGAGGAATAACAATAACCGTCGCGATTTACTTTTCCAGCACGAATATGTGTGGAAGATAAAACATCTCCTTTCGCATCGAATATATATGGACACATGTGAATAGGGAAAGGCTTCCAGCCTTTTTTCTCTCGCTCACTATTGACCTGCTCTGCACCTTTTTTCGTCGCTTCCGTCACCACAATTGCTTCCAAAGATTCGTCTTCCAATGTCGTGCCATACACAGAATCAATGGGAACAATTGACACATCTTCGAATCGTCCACACGCGTGCAAAAATTGCTGTAAGCTATGATGGCGCGTTTGATACGGTTCAAGTGCATACGAAAATGCTTTTGTTTGAATAAATGCATCAACAGTCAAGCCAATTGTTACCTTGGAACTCAAAGAGAGAGCCATCGAGATGAGTTTTTTGTGACCCCCATGAAAATGATCAAATGTGCCACCCAGCACGATGTGTGAATACATGCGCATCAGGCAATTGTAACAAACGTTGAGAAAAGAAAAAGTGAAGAGATAGGGCAAGGTGAGCCTTAGCTATGTCTTATGGATTTGAAAATTTTAAGCTATTTGATGTATAATGATCATGATTGATGTGTTCTCAATACTCATTCAACATGAGTAAACAAAATGCACCAATCTTTTTAACATCTGTTCACCCTTACAAAGGAGAGTTTCTTTCATGTCAGGAGACAACGCAAAGCTCATTCTCATGACAGTTGCAGAAAACCCCGGGAAGATGAAGAGACAAGATATTCTCCAACTTTTTGGACCTGAGGACCAACATAGCGTTGCTATCACTTTAGGGCGGCTCTTAGGCCCTCAAAGCCAGCGTCTTAAAGAGAAAAATGGTTTTTTGCTTCTAGGGAAGGGAAATGAGGAAATAGACGAAGATGACAATACAGAAAAGGAAATCCTTCCTGCTCCTTCTCTCTATCTCACAATGCCCTTCCGTTATGAGGAAGCCATTGAGCTTCCTGAAATGGCGAAAGGTCGGAGTATTGACGTCATCTTTGAAGTCACACTGAGGGTTCGCGCGGCTAAACGGGTGGGAATCGCAACTTCTATGAATAAGAACAGTATCTTCTGGCTTCCTCCAGGAAGTAATGTTCTTAAAGCGAGGCTGGGCGAATATGATGTGAGTCCAGAAATGGAACTCATGCAAGGCAATTTCCTTGCAATCGTGATCAAGAAGGGAGTGGGATTTGTCGTACAATACTTCCAAGCCCCGAATGAAGAACGTTTTGCCCTTGCTTGGGCTGACGAAGAGTGAATAGGTTTCACGGAACTTGGGCTCGCCGTAAAGGAGCCCTTTTTTCACAACACAGAAAATTGCTTAATCTAATGAAGAACTTAATCTCTGATTCGTGCATCAACAAAATGTTTTGACGGAAATTGTACAGCTAATTTACCTGAAGAAACGAAAGTGTGCCTTGGGTGGGAATCGAACCCACGACATTTCGCTTAAGAGGCGAACGCTCTAACCGACTGAGCTACCAAGGCATTCAACCATTGTATTTTATCATTCTTGAGGAAAAGAGGGAAGGCAAGCCTTTACGCAGGAAGCGTCCCCGATGCCTTCATTTGCTCATACTGATCTCGAGAAATCCCTGGGTGGGTATGTTGGAAATTGATCCAATCTTGGTTCAAATCGATAGATCCTGCCTGGTGTACTGGGATATATGGACAATTAAAACACCCCGAACCACAGCAACATCCCTGGGCAATTAACGCTTCGATTGGCATCTCATCACTCATAATATGCTCCTCTTTTTCTCTATTGTACGAATTAAAGGGTGCTTTGTCACTCCTCGTCCACACTAGGAACATCATTCATCCATAACGGGCTTTTATCATCTGGATTTCCGTGATTATAATTGACAGTAATTTCTTCATTTTCCGCAATATCTTTAATAGCAATAAACTCCAAATATCTCTTTTTCATAAATTTGTGATACGTAGCATTGGGTGAATAGGAATGGTTATATAAAGAACCAAAACCTAAAGCAATTGCGACTTGGGAAAGCTCTTCGCCCCAGAGGAAATAATAATTGTGAAGAAGAGTTTTTTCTAGCAAAGGAATATCTCTTGTGGGTAATTCTAAAACTGGACATCGCTCGATGAGATCCCCCTCGGAAATATGTTTCCTAGCAAAGACACCTCGACCGGCGTGAGGAATACGGGAAGGAGCCAGATATATCTTGCACGATGGCGTAAACAATTTAGACTTTCCTGAATTTTTCATAGTAAGTCGTAAAATGCTGTATTTACGTATTCAGCACTTTATATTACCATGATCAAGTTTATGAACAGATAGCTGATAAAGGAAGAAGAAAACTATGCCAAAACTAGAAAGAGAAGCGGCACACGATGCATGGAAGGCAAAGATTGTTGAGATACGAGATAGAGCTCATGAGGTGAGTGAAAAGGCACGAAGTGGAGAAAACCCAGAGACGACCAAATTTGACTTGAAATCATCAAGTTACCTTGCATATAGCTTGGTATGCTCTCTCGCTATTCAATTGGATGTATTTTTGGCGACTGAAGAAGAGGAGCTTCCCCATTTTATTCATGTACTGGAGAGTTCTCTTACCTTTATTGAGGCACTTCTCCTCCAAATCGAAGAGAAAATTGCTGGAAAGGAGTGATCCTTTTATTTTGGTGTGCACCTAGCAAGAATCGAACTTGCAACCTCTTGTTCCGAAGACAAGCGCTCTATCCAATTGAGCTATAGGTGCTATTGTGCTCATTTTATCATGAAATCCTATACCAGATACGGTATAATAGCGTATTGTTTGTCCTACAAACTACTCACTATAAACTAACAACTAATGAGGCCCGGGTGGCGAAATTGGCAGACGCGCACGTTTCAGGAGCGTGTGGAGTAATCCATGGAGGTTCAAGTCCTCTCCCGGGCACCATTCTTCTCTTTCAAGTTGATATAATCCCCCCTATGAAAGACCGACATATTCGCACCCTCGATCTCAATACTGAGATTCATCCAGGCGAGCCAACCATGACTGTGAAGGTCCTCTTAACGGGAGAAGTGATTGGTCCTATCAGTGAAACTCCTCAATTTAAGGAGGGGGAACGGTATACGATTACCTTTGATAGACCCAATCGATACTTGGTAATAGGAAAAAAACGCCCACGTTTCGTTCAATCTGTCACAGGTACCTTTCATCTTGATCACCAATATCATCGATTTGACTGCGTTCTGTCTGACGCAGTGGTTACCTTTTCCTGGGAAAATGGGAAAAATCAACACAGTGAACATCGCGAACTATTTCCGTTGAATGTGCGGGATGCACACATTTCAATTTCCTCTTTAGAAACCACTCAATATCGTTTATAATAGCGTATTGTTTGTTCTACAAACTAATACCTCGTCACTAACAACTAATAATGCCCGGGTGGCGAAATTGGCAGACGCGTACGCTTGAGGTGCGTATGGAGCAATCCTTGGAGGTTCAAGTCCT
>PSRQ01000001.1 GCA_003176165.1 Candidatus Cerribacteria bacterium 'Amazon FNV 2010 28 9' | reverse complement strand
TTCCCGGTGATTCATCACAAGTGATGTATGTATGGTTTGATGCACTCGCAATTTACATGACAGGAATTGGGTATGGATGGGATGATCAACAGTGGAAAAGGTATTGGCCCGCTGATATGCATGTTATCGGCAAAGATATCGTGCGTTTTCATGCCATTTATTGGATTGGGATGCTCTTGTCCGCTCATTTGCCACTCCCCAAAACAATCATGACGCATGGGCATATCACGAGTGGTGGTCAAAAAATGAGTAAATCGATCGGGAATGTGATTGATCCGTATGAAGTGGTGGCTCGCTATGGAGTTGATTTTACACGGTACTACTTACTGTCAGAAATTCCCACACTTGATGATGGGGATTTTACGTACAGTCGCGCTGACGAGTTGTACACATCTGATTTTGCCAATGGAATTGGAAACCTTGCATCGCGTGTGTCCACATTGTGTGAAAAATCTGAAGGATGTTTTCCTATTCGTCCATGTACGATCGATCCACAAGTCGCGCAGTACATTGAAAGCTATGCGATTCGTGAAGCCATTCAATCGATATGGAAACATGTGCGTGATCTCAATAAAAAAATAAGTGATGCGGAGCCATGGAAGTTGCCGTCCTCTGAACTAGAGGCATTTTTGGTCCCAATCGTAGAGGAACTACGCTGCATTGCGGTGAGTTTATCTCCATTTTTACCACAACTTTCCGCAAATCTAACGCATCATTTTTTGCAAGAACATATTTATAAAATAAATCCTCTCTTTCCTCGTCTTCAAAAATAGAGATATACTACGTTTATATGCCAAGGTCAGGGAAAGTTTCAAAAAGGCGATCAACACTCAAAAAATCTCAACCAAAAGTCGTGGTGACCCAGGACAATGATCCACTCGCACATCATTTTCGACGATTCTGGAAAGTCATTGGATTCTTTTTCATCGGGGTTGCGATTGGCGTTTTGATTCTGTGTGGAGCTGTTGGTTTCTACGTATATCGATACATGCATACAGTGGCACGTAGTGCACATTCTTCTATTCGCACTCTTTTACAGACTGCCTATGTGGGATGGAATACTTCAATTGACGCGGTTGATAGCAGAGAAATATTCCTGTTGCTTGGTGTAGACACACTTGCCACGCGTGATTCCGACGCCATCAATACCGATACGATCATGGTCATCTCTGTGAATACGCAAAACGGGAACAGTACGACGTTTTCGATTCCGCGCGATGTATGGATTAGTAACGCCCAAGTGAAGATCAATGGCCTCTATAATCTCGCTCTGAAAAATAAAGATCCGCATCCAGAACTTGCTACGCAAAAAGAAGTGAGTGCGATGACGGGCCTTCCCATTCAACATACGATAGTGATCGATATTTCCACACTTGGAAGTGTCATTGATGCGGTCGGTGGTTTGGATGTCACTGTGGATCGCTCATTTACTGACACCCAATTTCCTCGCGAGGGTGTTGACGTCCGTACCGTGAAAGATCCCAAAGTGTTGTACGAAACTGTTTCGTTTACAAAAGGTGTCATGCATATGGATGGTAAGACTGCTCTTGAATTTATCCGCTCGCGGCACAGTAGTGATCCGATCGAAGGAAGTGATGATGCACGCGTGCTGCGCCAGCAAAAGGTGATTGCAAGTTTACTTTCAAAATTGCAAGACACATCGATCGTGAAACATCCAAATGAAATTGGATCACTGCTTGGATTGTATTCACAACATATTGAGCAGTACGTGCCGTTTACACAAGTGATAGCTCTTGGACGGCAGTTTCTAATCTTGAAAAAAGTTCCAAAACTTACTTCCTATCAAATTCCAATCCAAGGATTTGCTGATCATCCTGTGTTGTATCATCCGGCAGTTGGTCCATTCGGAGAGTGGATTTACGCGCCGCTTGACCCAACGTGGAAACAATTACAAACACTCGTTCATACTTGGATACAATAACGCTATGACTATTCTCACCATTCATGTTAAACCACGATCATCTCGCGATGACGTAAAAAAAATAGGAACCAACGAATTTGAAGTTTCTACCGTTGCAGCCCCTGAAGAAGGACGAGCCAACGATCAAGTGATGAAACTTCTGGCACGATATTTCAACACGTCTCCTTCAAAACTTGTCGTGACAAAAGGTGAGCGGTGGAATGATAAAACGATTTTGCTGATGGATTAGAGAAGCGCGAGTTTGTGCTCAGTTTTGATTAACCGTTGTTCGTGATTTTCAAGTTGATCCGAGTGCTGGGATTGACGATAATCCCCCACTGTCTGAATTTCTTCAATCCGTTGGATTCTTGTCAATAATTCAAGGTGACGAGTTTGATCTGCTTCTTCTTTGACACGGAAATAATCGTCGAGTGCTTCGAGCATTTCGAGTTTAAAGCTCTTAAGACGAGTATCAAGTGTTTTCTCTAGTTGTGATTGAGTAACGAGTGAATCTTTCGTTGTCTTTGTACCGGCCATATACCCACTATATGCGATAGTCATAGTTTATTCAAGTTAAAAAAAAGTATAGAATACTCTCACTATGAAACTCCTTGTTACAGGCGGTGCCGGATTTATTGGCTCTCACTTTGTTCATTATTGGCTTGCTCGTCATCCTGATGATTCAGTGATCAATTTCGATAAACTGACGTACGCGGGCAATGTGGAAACACTCAAAGATGTTGAGAACAATCCGCACTATTCATTTGTTCATGCCGATATTTGTGATGCGCAAGCAGTCGAACAAGCGATGAATGGAGTCGATATCGTCGTTCATTTTGCAGCTGAAACACACGTAGATCGTTCCATCATGGATCCAGTCGCATTCGTCAAAACAAATGTAGAAGGGACACTCGTGCTCCTTCAAGCCGCGCGCAAAGCTAATGTGAAACGTTTTCATCACATTAGTACCGATGAAGTTTTTGGGACACTCCAACAAGGCTCAACCAACAAGTTTTCCGAAGAAACGAAGTACGATCCACGCTCACCATACTCTGCATCAAAAGCCGGCTCTGATCACCTCGTTCGTGCGTTTGGTGAGACATATGGATTACCGTACAGCATTACCAATTGTTCCAACAACTACGGCCCATACATGTTTCCAGAAAAATTGTTTGGATTAGCGATCACCAATCTCATCGAAGGGAAAAAAGTGCCAGTGTATGGTGATGGGATGCAAGTCCGCGATTGGCTTTTCGTGGAAGATCACTGCCGTGCCATTGAAGCTGTGCTTGTCAAAGGCAAACCGATGTCGACGTATTGTATCGGAGGATTACTTAAAGACACCCCAAATATTGAAGTGGTGAAGATGATGCTCAAGATCATGAACAAAGACGAGTCGATGATCGAGTTTGTCAAAGATCGGCCTGGACACGATGTGCGGTATGCAGTGGATTGGACAAAACTCCACGTGGAGCTTGATTGGTCTCCATCGGTGACACTGGAAGAAGGCCTGCGCAAAACCATCGAATGGTACAAAGTAAATGAGGCGTGGTGGAAGCCACTCAAAGAACAACAAGCGACGTATTATAAAGAGCAGTATGGGAAGTAGAAAAGGGCAAAAATTTCAATCCGTCAGCTGACGGACAAAATTCAAACTATGCAACAAATTCTTGGTACCGGTCTTTCAGGGTTAGTAGGCTCCAAATTTCTAGAGCTTTCAAAAGAAAAGTTTGAATGTAAAAACTTGGACTTGACGATGGGTGTGGATATTTTGAATGAAAAGCAAGTCATGCAAGCGGTTGAAGCATCAAACGCAGATACCATCATTCACATGGCGGCATTTACGGATGTGACAAAAGCATTTGAAGAAACTGGAAATAAAGATGGAGTGACATATAGAGTCAATGTATTAGGGACACGCAATATCGTCAAAGCAGCCAAAGCATTTGATAAATATCTTGTTCATATTTCCACAGCGTATGTGTTTGATGGGAATAAAGAATCTCCCTATATTGAAACAGATGAACGTCATCCGATCGAGTGGTATGGGCAGACCAAAGCATGGGCAGAAGAAGAAGTGGAACAGGGCAATGGACGTTTTTCTGTTTTGCGTATCGATCGACCATATCGACTCGATACATTCTCAAAATTGGATTTACTTCACAAAGTCATGGAAAAGTTGAAGACAAATTCACTCCCTCCGCAGTTTTCTGATACGAGTTGGACACCCACGAGTATCGAAACATTTTCGCAGTGGCTGATGCAGATTGTTCAAGGGAAGCCTCAAGGTATTTTCCATACGACGACAGAACAGCTTTTTTCCGACTATACATTTGCATTGTGGGTGAAAGAGCAGTACAAGCTTGATGGTGAAGTCAAAGAGGGAAGCTTAACAGAATACTTACAGACCAATAACCGTCCATATCAGCGTAACACGGCACTCGACACTCAAAAAATTCGCACGTGGTTGCTGTCAATGACGGAATAAGGCTGTATTTTCCCTGAAATTTTGGTACAATAAAACTTCATTGTATTTGAACGTATTCTGCCTATGTCCAAAAAACAACACTCCAACCAAACCATTCTGTGGATCATTTCCTTTATCGCAATTGTCAACGCGTTAGGGTATGGAATTATTATCCCGTTGCAGTTTTCCTACGTCGCGCGCTTTGGAATCAACACATTTTGGGTTGGCGTTCTCTTTGCCGCATACTCACTCGCACAGTTTATCTCGACTCCCATCATTGGTCGTCTCTCGGACCGTTTTGGTCGCAAGCCAATGCTCGCGTACAGTGTAGCGGGAACTGCTATTTCATTTTTACTCATGGCACTCGCACACAATGCGCTGATGGTCTTTATCGCACGTATCCTGGATGGGATTTCAGGAGGCAATATCTCTGTAGCCCAAGCGGTCATCAGTGATACGACCGATCACAAAGAGCGTGCCAAATGGTTTGGGATTTTGGGTGCGTCGTTTGGGATGGGATTTGTGTTTGGACCGGCGATCGGTGGAGCTCTTTCAGCTATTAGTCTCCAAGCCCCATTTTATTTTGCTGCCTTTATCTCAGTGATTGCGACAATTCTTGTTATTTTTGTCTTGCAAGAAACACAGCGCAAAGATGCACGTGAGAAGAAGCCTGTGGCAAAACTCTTTGATCTTCGTCATTTAGTCACGGCTTTATTTGAGCCATATGTGGGCTTGGTGTTGATTGCGAGCTTTATTGCTTCATTTGCCTTTTCGATCTTTATCCTTGGATTTCAAGCCTTTACCAATGATGTGCTCAAACTCTCACCGACCAACATCTCTCTCTTGTTCATGATGTTTGGGGTGATTGGACTTGTTATGCAGGGGGCAGGACTTGGCAAAATGGTGAAGAAGTTTCATGAAGTGCCATTGCTTATCATGGGAACGGTTGTGACACTCTTGAGCTTCATCGGAATGGGAGCTTCCAATACATTCACGATGTTTATCATTTTCTCGATCGTGCTCGCCATTGGTAACTCATTTTTGGCCCCCATCATCACGGCCCTGCTTTCTAAGCACACCAAGAAAGAAGATCAGGGTGGCATCATGGGTATCAACCAATCTTATGTGAGTTTGGCGCAGATTGTAGGTCCGATCATCGGTGGGGTTCTCGCGACGATCTCGGTCCATTACTCATTTTATGGGGCCGCAGGAGTGCTCGTATTCATGCTCTTGTTGACGCTCATCATCGCGCGTGAGAGTGGGAAGCATGTGATCAATTTGTAGCACTTTGTTATTCTTTTTCCAGTTGAGTAATTTGCTTCTTCAAGTCTCTAATTATGTTATTGAGTTGCATTGACTCCGCAATTCCGTAACCAATAAAGTCAGGGGTAGCTTTATGATGTGCCCGTTGGTTGGCAGATAATTCTTCTAGTTGGGTTTCATATATTTGTAATACGCTCTTTAACATTGTAAGTCTTTTTTCTTTTGATTCAAAACTCTGGGATTCAATATTCATAATATTTTCCTACGACTAAATGATGAAAAAAGTATAGCATAGCGATTGTTTGAAAGTTCTGGTAAAATACACTTAATAAGTGCGGGATTAGTTCACCGGTAGAATGACTCCCTTCCAAGGAGTAGAAGAGGGTTCGATTCCCTTATCCCGCTC
>PSRQ01000055.1 GCA_003176165.1 Candidatus Cerribacteria bacterium 'Amazon FNV 2010 28 9' | reverse complement strand
CTTTTACCACTGTGTTATCCTATAATACAAAAATCGACCGAAGATGATGTACGCATGCCGCGTATGTCTTGTAGAGAAAAGGATCGAGGCATGGCCGCGATGAGTGCAGGTTGGGCGTTTTTCCTTGGCGCACTTTTATTTGTTATCGGGTTTGTGTTTGTGTTTTCTCCCGACAACAATGATTTTGGTTCAGGCGTGTGTGTTGGATTGATGGCTGCCGGAGCATTTATATGCATTTGTGCAACCGTCATGAACCCATACGTCACTGACAATGACGCGCAGCTCCAGTTCGTAAAAACATCTGGATCGGCGAATGTCCAGATGGTGACTACAGTGCCGGGTGCCAATGGATACCTTCTCAACGTAAATGGGGAAGGGGCGATCGGCTTTTGTACGCCAGGCAATCCGCCGATGTGCTATCTGGGGAAACCATTTCCCACCCCGACAGCAACGCCTACACAGCCTAAATAGGCAATTGCCTATCTCACTTTTGGCCCGCTCAACTTGAGTGGGCCATTTTCTTTTCCAGATGACAGTGAGTTGTATAATAGAGAGATCGTTCGCGACTACATATCTTTATCGCAAAGAAGTGTAGTCAAGATGAGGCCTAAAGGGATGATAGACTTCCTTTTTTGTCTGTTATTTGTTTTGATGGCAGGGACGTTTTGCTTTTTTTTCGCTTGGTTAATAAGCGCAAAAAAGTTTCGTCTGTTCGTATCTGTCTTTTGTGTCGTCGGTGTCATTGCTATTTTTTTCTTGATCCAGCGAGTTGCATTCGTTAAGCATGGAAACGAAATGGCCGCCGATGCTCACGGAGTAGTGCAGTTGCTTGATGATGGAGAGAGCGGTATCGTTCTCTATCACATCACGATCAATGGCAAACCAGGTATTGGATGGTGTGACAGCGATGGTTGTTATACTGTCCAAATTGTTCAGCCGAACCAATGATTCACAGCCCTTCATTTCGAAAGAAGTGAGGGGCGTTTTTTTATCATTTTTGTTGTCATCTCGACCGCATCCGCCGACGAGGCGGAAAGTGGAGAGATCTGTGTTTAAAGGCGTGTTCAGTCGGAATGACAAAAACGTGACAATCCCCTTGATTCTTCCTTCCAGATTGAGTTAAATGAGTGTATGCACTTCAAGCGCGCCAGGGCAGGATTTACACTCATTGAACTCATCGTCGTCATGGCTATCATGGGCATTCTCATCGCAGCGACCGCAAGTACATTTCAAAATAGTCGAATAAAAGGGAAAGATGCGAAGCGTAAAAGTGATTTGAAACAAATTCAAAGCGCACTGGAAGCATATATTGGAGATCATGGATTGTATCCAGTATCTACCGCTGGGGTGATCACGGCATGTGGTGATGGAACCGCGGTGTGTAGCTGGGGAAGCGCGTTCAAGGATGAAAATGGGACTGTATATATGGCAAAAGTGCCCATCGACTCTGACTATCCGACGTTTAGCTATGAATACTTCGTGAGTTCTGACCGCAAACAATACCAACTTTTTGCATACTTGGAAGATAGTAATGATCCAGATTTACACACGTATACCGGGAAAAATTGTCCTGACGCCAATCACGTGTGTAATTATGGTATTTCTAGTACAAATACTACTCCGACTGCAACCCTGCCGTAGGGAAAAGACGCCTCACTTATCTGGTTCGTTGAATAAAAATGAGAAAATTTTTAGTTTGCTAATGAGCTGGATTCCTGCTTTCGCAGGAATGACAAACAACATGAGAGACTAACTCATTGGTTGCACACCATGTATACTTTGGCGACTACATTGCCTGAAGAGACGCCACAGCGACTTTGAGAAGCTTTTGAATCTTGATCAGATGCATTTTCAAGTTTGGTCCAGAGGATGTAATCGACAGTAGAGCAGCTGACACCTTCGACAGTGCCAGTGGTGCAGTAGGTA
The DNA here is from genome assembly GCA_003176165.1 of Candidatus Cerribacteria bacterium 'Amazon FNV 2010 28 9'. GTDB lineage: Bacteria > Patescibacteriota > Microgenomatia > UBA1400 > UBA12028 > PSRQ01. The sequence goes on along the minus strand of PSRQ01000055.1, from coordinate 7,241 downwards.
TATTGCTGTGTGGGACTCAATGGATCTCCTGGCATCACGCCGGTGTAGACTGTGCTTCCAGCTTGAAAGACTGAACCCGCTGTGGTTCCTGATGTCCAATTACAAATTGACGTTCCGCTTCCACCACATCCATTGATTGTGGTACCACCCCCATCAGATGGGAATTTCCCATAATCGATGTAATACGTTTGCAGTGCTTTTTTGAGTGTATCAAAGTCTGCTTTTCTTCTCGTGTCACGAGCCCGTTCGCGAGCTCCTGAGAAGTTGGTGAAGAGAAGTCCGGTAAGGATCGCGATAATTGCAATGACGATGAGTAGCTCAATGAGGGTAAATCCTGATCGAGTGGTTGACCGTGGATGGTCTATTGTTTTGCAAAAACCCATATCTCCATTTAAGCCAAGATTGAGGAGAGAATCAAGAGGAAATCCTCTCTATCTTCCCCGCATTGTCATTCTGAGACGTCCTGCGATGGCAGGACAAGCGAAGAATCTTTTTAATGATCAGGTTAAGATGTTTGCGAATAGCATGTACGACTTTGGAGAGGATCCTTCACTCGAATTCTATTCGGGTTCAGGATGACAAAAAGCCCTACTGTTTTGGCACATCAGGGATCGTTCCTTGGTTCAAGCCCGCATCGGAAGGCAAGTTTACACTATTCTTGGTTTGTGCCGCGGGTGTTGCCGTTGGGCGAGGTGTGGAGGTTGGAGCAGGAGCTTGGGTAGGCGCATTTTGTGCGGCCTGTTGTTTGGCTGCATCTGCCTGAATTTGTTGTTGCAGATCATTGTACTCTTGCTGCACCTTTGCGTAATCTGGACTGCTCTGAGGAAGTGTTTGGAGTGTTTGTCCCAACATCACGAGCTGATTTTGCTTATCGCCTTTTTTCTGATAAATGTCAGCCATATTATAATAGGCATTCGCATAATCAGGTTTGAGTTGTACCGCTTGTTCGAAGAGGCGCAACGCTTGATCGGTGTTTCCAGTGGAACGATATACACTCGCAAGATTGAAACGTAGCTGTGGGTTGCTTGGATCAACTTGTACATTTTGGATCATAGATGCAATGGTCCAACTATCTGCATCTTGAGCTGCACCAATGAGTGATTGATATATGGAGGTAAGTGTTTGCCAGTTTGCAGTATCACGTTGGTTGAGTGTGGTGGCAATTTTAGCCTGTTGGATCGCTTGTTGAATAAGGGTCAATGCGTTTTGTTTGTCTTGATTACTTGCATTTTGGTTTTGTGCAATTGCTTGGGCGATGGAAAGGTTGGTCATCGCAAATGAGCGGTGATAGCCTTCGATATATGGGTTTAAGTTAATGGCATTGATAGTATCTTGATAGAGTGCTTTGGCGTCGCCTCTATTGGCGGCAATGAGTGCTCTTCCAAACCAGACTTCAGCTGTATAGGCTTGTGCAATTTCTACAAAGGTTCCCGCAGCGATGACACAGATAATCACTCCGATGACGTGGGCGAGAGAAAGAGGAAAGTGTGCACGGTTTGGATTGTACTCATCACCACTATTAAATGTGGCGACAAACTTTAAGCTGTGTTCGCGTGTGTGAGTTCCTTTCAATTTCAAATCCAAGGCCCAGGCACTTAAAAACAGAACAAGCAATGTCATCACAAGAACATTGGGTGGGAAGAAGAAGAGGATGACGAGGCACGCTACACTTCCAAGCGCTAATGGTAATTGCTCTTCTTTGGTTTTGGGGAGTAACTTTAGTGTCACAACGAACAACAAGATAAGGGCTACGCCACCCAGGAGTCCTTGTGTGACGAGGATTTCCAAGATACTGTCACGCGCATTGCTAAACTCCACAAACCAAAGAGGTGTTTGGTTGATTGCGAGCGGGCGAAACGCTGTGTATGCCTCTTTGTAGGAATCAGTACCTACTCCAAACAGGGCTGTTTGCGGTATTTTCATAACATCTGTCACGACACTCCAACTGTTGAGTGCAGACAAGAATTGTGGTTGGTTTGGTTTCCCTGGCAAAATACTGACGAAAGAGATGAGTGCTCCGACCAAAATGATGACTCCAAAGATTGCTGATGCAATTGTATCTTTGGCTTTGGGACTACGAACAATGTGAGTGATAACGAGCACGAGCACGATACTTAAGAAGAAGAGCGTAAATAGAGGAGCTCCTGTCGTGTGAAAGGGTGTGGTCGCAGTGGCATTGACCCCAAATGACGACACAATCAAGCGATTGAGACTGATTCCAAACGTATCAATAAGTGTAAGTAATGCCACGATGACCCCAGCCATTTTAAGCGCGTTCATGAGTGCCATAGAAAAGCTTTTTTGAACGAGACTTGTAATGATGAGGAACAATACACCTAAACTTATATATAATCCCCCAATTCCTAGACTTGCGCTCACACGATTTGGGGAAGAGATCAGGAGAGAAAGAAGAGCGCTCGCACTCAATGCCACTACGGCAACCGTCCAAGGAGTCCGAGTGATGCGTGCTTCGCGATTGACAAACGTATACGCTCCCCACAAAAAAGCACCGATGATCGTGACTACCATGACGAGCACGCGCTTATTGAAGTCAAATGCATCAGAAGTGAAGGGCACAAAGAACAGTGGCAACAAAAAGGCAAGGGCAACTGCCATGATGCGAGTAATCGACGGGATAAATGTAACACTACTGCGCGGTGTTGTCATAGATACACATTCCTACTGTACGGTATACCATTTAATATGTAAGTCATTAGTGGGGCTACTCATTGCTTGGATTTCAAACCCACTTCCCGCAACTTTTTTACTGACATAACAAACAGTATTATCGTTTTGGTTCTCCGTTGCAAGATACAATTGTGTATCATCTTTCACTCCAGGGTAGGAGACAAAGACGTGATCACTTCCCGCAGGAAGCGTGACTTCATGAGCGTTTGTCGCTTGGCTTGTGACGATTGCTGTTTGTTGTGGGGGTGCAGGTGCTGCGATGACTTGAGATTGGCTTCCTCGAAGGGTGGCGATCGTATTGCTTCGATTCAAATCTGTTTGCCCCGAGGCGGCGAGTTGAGTTTGGGCTTGGTCAAGATAGGTTGATTGTGCAGTTGGATCACTGCTCGTTTGGGCTTTGTTAATAAAATAATCTGCCATTGCTAATTCGTCATGTGTTGAGGTGTTTGATGTGGCAGCTTCAAGCGGTTGATTTTTTAACTGTGCCAGAGATGCTGAAAGAGTGGAAATAGTTGCGGTCTTAAACACAAGAAAAGCCGCAAGTGATAGTGGAAGTGCAAATGCACCTGCACTGAGTGCGAACACAATGCGTTGTTCCCCTTTGGTAAATAATGGCTCGTTTGTCACACGAGCAGCTGAAAGTGTTTGAGCAAAATCACTTGTCGATACAATAGTAGGAAGAGAAGCGGCAGCACTCATAGAGTAAGAATATCAAGAATGAAGAGCTGCTGACAAGGGGAGAAAGAGATACTTCAGGGGTTAGTGATTAGAGGTTAGGGCAAACGGAGAAACGAACACTGGAATATAAAACCGCCGATTTTGGACACTATACACGTTCTTTCTCTGGAAATGATGTCGAGAAAAAGGACAATTACTTCTATTCTTATGAAAAAACCCTCCATCCACGTATGGATGAAGGGCAATGAGGTGCTTGGGTTAGTGGACGTTGTTGGGTGTATCGCCTGTATCGGGTTCACCCAAGTAAATTTCGACGATGAGCATTTGCTCAGTCCCGTCAGTGTTGTTCATGAATGATGCAATCTGATCGAGAATCGCATCGCTTGCATCTTCAGTTTCAGCGATGAGTTGCTCTGCGATGCCAACGGCAAGTTGGTCATCGATGGAGTTTTCACATCGCTCTCTGTCGAGTTGCAGTCGATCTTCGTGGGATAGCTCTGCAAGGATCTCTGCAAACTCGTCATGGCTCGTCAGAGCCTTGATATGCATTGCGACCGCCTGAAGTCGGCAACGCTCCCGGGGGTCATCAACGTAGACCACCGATGGTTTGTCCTCGATGATGACATCGCCGAGGCGAGTTGCGCGCTTCACACCATTTTCCGTCACAAACCCATGTTCTGTGTCAGTAGGTAATTTCCACTGACGTTGTTCTCGCGTGTTGTCCGTCATTTCACACCTCCGTGAAGGGGACATGTATGCGATTGAGAGAGTATAAAGGATGAGCCTGCTTTTTTCAAGTTATAAGCCTTGAGTCTGTATGTTGGCCGCGAAGTAAGGAAAAGAAGAAATAATGCATTTCTTTATATTAAAGAGTGTTTATATATTCTTTTATCTTAAAAGATATTTTAATCAGCACTAATATATCTTTTGATGCTGAATAAAAGCCCCTCACTTTTAGTGAGGGGCAACGGATGACTGCTCCGTGACTATTACGATGGGCTAAAGCCGTAGGGCATGAGTGGATGGCTTTTTTGCCCCCCCATAAGATTGACGATCAGGGTAAACGGAAATCCACTCAAAAATTCGGCTGCTTGTCCCATACAAATCACGTCGCGAAGCGAGTTTTCTTCTCGCCTGGATTCCAAAATTTGGAGACCTTCGGGACTAAACGATCCAAGGATTTCTTGGTACGTCTCTTCTGACATACGAATACTGGCGCGGACAGCGAGGGTCTGCATATGGCAAACCTCACCGGTATCTGCATACAGGATCTCCCGTTGATTGCAGCCGCAATCGCAGATACCACCCCACCGTGTAACTCGTACGTTGTCTCCTTCTGTACTGAATCCATCTTCAGTTTCAGTGGGCAATTTCCACGTTCGTCTTTCATTTCGCGTTTCGTTCGCCATTTCACACCTCCGTGAATTGGACAAAGTTTGCGATTATGAGATTATATCACTCGAGGGATATGGGCGCAAAAAGAAGGGAAAACCACGGATAGGCCTTCGCCGTGAACAAAAATAGTATTATCTTCTTCGTCTTCGTCATCCCGGCCGTGACCCCGCCAACGGCGGGGATCAAGTAGCCGGGATCTTTCTGCAATTTGTACTTTGTGTTTAGTAAGAACAAATCTAAGTATAACCTGTTAAAAGATCCCGGATACTCGAGATTGCATCTCGGGTTCTGGGATGACGCCGCCTTGCAGCGTGCGTCAATTAATCACCCACCAGTTGAAGGTGACGGGGACGGCGATAGCATTGTCAATCGCAATCACGACATAGGATTGGTCACCTGGGATGGACGAGTCTGCGGCATGTCTACTCTGGACGTAGAGAACTTGGTTGTTGGTGCTACTGGTTGGGGTGACGTACACCAGAGAGTTATTCCCGATCTTGGGAGAGATGATTTTGATGGTGGATTGACCAGCCGCCAAGACAGCAGTGCCGGTAGTGGCATTACTTGTGATCTCACCCGAGATGGTTGATGTATCTGGAGTATTGTCCGCAGCGATGATAAGCTTTGTAAAGCTGGCGGATCCAGAGGCGTCAATGCTTGCTACCTCTTGATTGTTGGCATCGGTCAAGGCGAGTTTGGCTCCCACACTCGCGGTTGGTGAGTTCAGTGCGATGGTCAGATTACTATCGAGTGGACGAATGCGGTTGGTGATCAAATCTTCGCGTACGGTCACGTTTTGTGCAAAGTAGGCGTTGGTGTTGACGACGAGGCCGCCGGCTTGTGAGAGTGTCATGGCTCCGGCGAGCAAGTTCAACGTGCCGGTGCCTTCCGGTTGGAGTGACAAGGTGTTGGTAGCACTGGAAATGGCGTTGTCGTGGAGGAGTAGCTGACCGGTTATCGAGAGGGAGCCCGAAATTACAGTATCTGAGAGGCTCGTTATTCCAGAGACAGTCAAAGAGTTGGTAAAGATTGAGTCCGCAGTCAACAGATTGGCACTTTCTGACGCTGTTGTGACTGCTTGTTGCAAACTCGACACGCGTTGTTGCAAATCGTAGTCATCACCAGAGAGGGAAGCGAGAATGTGGGCAGAATCGGTGGCGACACCTTCAGTCGCAAACTCGTTAGCGACGAGAGCTTTGACTTTCTCTTTCAAACCATCAATTTGGTTGGCATAGAGCACGCCAGAGATACTCGCATCATTTAATTGCAGGGAATTAAATACTGCATTGTTCGCCTGCAGCGTGCCAGAGAAAGTAGCGTTCCCCCCTTCATCAATCTGGGCGACAGGATTGTTGTAGCGATCGGCAATGGTTAAAGTTGATGTGGCACTGGTGGTTGCGGTTGACCCTAAATGAATCATTAAGTCTTCATGTCCATCATTCGCGACGGTAGCGTTGGATGCGAGTATGCCAGATGTTGAAGCGGTTTGTAGGCGTTCATCCACAATGTGCGCAACAAAATCTTCAATCTTTTGTCCACCGATACTCAAGTTATTGACAGCAATGGTTTGTGCGTTGATAGCACCGGCAGTCAAGTTGGCGATGACGGCTTGGGAAGCGCTCACGACTTTGTTGACGATTTCGCCATAGGTATTGGTGATCTGGAAGGCGAGGGAACCAGAGGCAGATGCCGTTAATTGATAGACATCCATAAGGGTAGTAATCTGGTCAAATTCTCGATCTGGCTCATAGTAACTCAAGTTCACAAATGCATCGATGCGATCTTCTCCTGAGGTTGGAGTCCATGCTTCGAGGGCTTTGGCAATGGTATATCCTGCTTGGGTAGCTTTGCGTGCATAGCCGGGAAGGGTAGAGGCTGTTAAGTAATCGCCAACATTGATGGGTGGACTACTCGGGTCAATCTTCACGGGGACGCGTCCAGAGAGTGCAAGTTGACGTTGATCCCCACCTCCCGATGCATCCAGGGAGCCAAGCACGATACCTGGAGAAGTAGAGATGATTCCGATTATTCCACTATCGTATGGTTTGTCTGCTTTTTGCAGAACTCCTTTTGTAGAGATTAAATGACTGTTTGGATCCAAGATTTGTGTCCCGTCGATCTTGACCACATCACCTGGTTGGATAGAAGTATCTCCCGTTACATAATACTCGGCTAAGTCAGCAGAGGTTGTATTGACTGCACCTGTATACAGTGTGCCGTAGTTTGGAGATGTTGTTGTTAACGAACGACCAGCTGAGCCAGCCCCTCCCGCACTTCCGGTATTTCCTCCCGTTCCACCGTTGTTTGTACAGCTTGCGGATCCACCAGTTCCGTTTGTACCACCACCACCGCCTCCGCCAACCGTATCTCCACCATTGTTAAAACATCCACCTCCAGTTCCCCCTGTAGCACTACCACCCCCACTTCCTGCCGAAACTGTCGTGCTCCCTGCTGTCAAATAGTCACTGAGCAACCATAGT
>PSRQ01000019.1 GCA_003176165.1 Candidatus Cerribacteria bacterium 'Amazon FNV 2010 28 9' | reverse complement strand
GGTGGGCAGCCGATCATGGTTACCTATTGTACAGTTTGCAGAACAGGTCGTGTGTATCAACCGATCGTAAATGGCAAGTATGAGAAATTCAGGCTGGTTGGCATGGATCATTTCAATGCAATGTTTGAGGACGAAACGACAAGAAGCTGGTGGCGACAGGTAACCGGTGAGGCTATCACTGGAAAATTGAAAGGGCAACGTTTGCCTGAAGTATACAGCACGCAAACGTCATTGGCCAGGTGGCTTCAGTTAAATCCCAACTCACTTGTTATGCAGGTTGATTCGACGTTTATAAATTCTTATGATACTACAGGAAAATATGAATCGGGAAAGAGTAGAAAAAGTTTGACTGGAACCGATAGTCTTTCCTGGAAGGATAAATCTTGGGTAATAGGAGTAAAAACAGCAACAGGTAAGAAGGCATATGACTGGAATAAATTAAAAGCGGAACGGATCATTCAGGATAAAATTGGAAGCACTGCGGTTATTATCGTCCTGGCCAACGACAATAAAAGTTTTTTTGCTTTTGAGAGGCCCAACGAAAGCTCAACATTTAGTTTCAATAATGATGTGCTTGGCTGCGACAATTATCATTTCAGGATCGACGGGAGAGGGATTGATACAAGTTTTTCGCTTAAACCATTGCAGGCCTCGCAGGAATTCTGGCACAGCTGGCGAACTTTTTATCCTGACACAAAAAAAGATAATTGACGCAATGCCATATATACCATTAGAAGAACATCTTCCTGGAATTACAGGCTTACTGGAATACAGGAAGGATACCGCAGCTCCGATTCGCGAGCTGACACAATTTCTTTTACGTGGCCCTTCTTCTTTAACTGAAGGTGAAAGAGAATTGATCGCTACGATCGTGTCGCATCGTAATGAATGCAGATTTTGCACAGCTGCGCACACAGCTGCTGCCGATATTCTTTTGGAAGAAGAGGAAACATCGGCCAGGGTAAAACAGGACATCGCCACCGCTCCTGTAAGTGATAAGATGAAAGCATTGCTTACCATCGCCGCGCTGGTTCAGCAAGGTGGAAAATACGTAACACCCGAGTCAATTGAAAAAGCGAAAGACCTTGGTGCAACCGATATCGAGATACATGACACAGTTTTAATAGCGGCCCTGTTTTGTTTGTACAACCGTTATGTGGATGGGCTTTCAACCGTCGCACCTACCGACCCCGGATTTTATAAAGGCTTGGGCGAAAGATTAAAAAATCATGGATACAATCGATTACCCCAGGGGTATGATCATTTAAAAAAGAAAGCATGAGCGGAACTGAAAAAATAAGAACGTATCACTGGACATTATTTGCCATCTGTTTTTTCGGAACTGCATTTGCAGGTGTCATATCGACCCTTATGTCTGTATACCTGCCTGTAGCTGTTGCAGACCTCCTCGGGACTAAAAACGAAACCGAATTGAATAATATCAGTGCATACATAAATTCGGTTTTTATTTTCGGGGGGGCATTTGGCGGCTTTATTTCGGGAGTTCTTACGGATAAAGCAGGACGAAAGGCTGCGGTTATTTTTTCAATTGCTTGTTACGGTTTATTTACCATCCTTACAGGCTTTATGCCCAACTGGTGGGCAGTCGTTATTTGCCGCTTTTTCAGTGGTTTCGGATTAGGCGCCATATTAGTGACTGCTCCTACCATTATGCTAGAAGAGTGGCCGGAAAAAACCAGGGCCATTTTTATCGGTATTCTATCGATAGGAATTCCCGTTGGCATATTCTCAGCAGGTGTAATTAATTATTTTGTTTCGTCGTGGAGGGAGGGCTTTTTGGTGGGCATCATTCCACTGTCTATTTCAATAATTTCTCTGTTCTTGGTGAAAGAATCGCCAAAATGGAAATATGACCAGCAACAAGTTGCACGTAATAAGAAGAAAAATGAAAAAATTTTTTCGGCTGACCACCAATACGACCTGGTAAAAGGTTCAATCATATTCGGCGCGATGCTAATCGGGTTATGGGCCATATTTTCCTGGATACCGACATGGTTACAAACCTTGATTACGACAGGCGATGGTCAAAAGGAGAGAGGCCTTAGTATGATGATGTTGGGGATGGGTGGTTTGATGGGTGGCTTCTTATCCGGATGGGTTATGAATGCGATCGGCGCCAGGAGAGCAATGCTATTATGCTTTTCAGTGTGTACCGCTTTGTCATTTGTGCTGTTTAAAACGAATTCATCCTTTAGTCCTCTGATATATGTTGAGATTGCAATCATGTCTTTTTTCTTTGGTATTAGCCAGGGAGTGTTGTCAGTGTATATTCCAAATTTATTTCCGGTGAACATTCGCGGGACGGCAACCGGTTTTTGTTTTAACATAGGAAGAGTGATAACTGCGACCGCCGTTCTTTTTGTGGGAGTATTGGTGACTGCTTTGGGTGGTTATGGTAATTCACTTTTTATTTTTTCACTGGTATTTGTGATCGGACTTATTGCAACGATTTTATCAAAGGATAGCACAGAAAAAGGTCCCGGGGAGCATCGCGATGTCGAAGTACTGGATAGTGAAAAAGAAAATTTACTGGAAGCCCTTTAAGAAATCAAAAACTAATTAGAACAATAATTTAAAAAATAAAAAATGGCATATATACAAGTACCGGAAGGTGTTCCCGGTATCAGGAGTTTGGTGATGTTCAGACCCGAAACAGGGAAACATCTTTATGACCTGGCGCAGGCATTATTAAGGGGCGAATCGCCTTTAACAGAAGCGGAACGGGAGCTCATCGCAGCTTATGTTTCTTATCGCAACGATTGCATGTTTTGCTGGAGTAGTCATGCAGCTGCGTCGCGCTGCTTATACGGCGATGAGAAAAATATAGTTGATGAAGTATTGAACGATATGCACCGGTCAAATGTAAGCGACAAAATGAAGGCTCTGTTGAACATTGCCGGCAAAGTACAGATACTGGGTAAAGAAGTGACGGATGAAGATATTGCTGAAGCAAGAAAGCACGGAGCTGACGACAGAACTCTTCACGATACAGTATTGATCGCTGCCAGTTTCAGTATGTTCAACCGGTATGTGGACGGATTGGCGTCATTCACGCCAACCGATCCGGTTGTATATGAAGAAATGGGAAAGAGAATGGCAAAAGGATACGTGTTGCCCCAACAACAGTGAAACAGGATGATTTAATAACCATAAAAAATTTTTTATGAAAATCAAAACTGAACCAATCGGAAGCATTCCGCGGCCACCTGAGTTGATAGAAGGAATGAAGGCACATGCGGCCGGTCAACTCAATGAGAGAGATCTTGATCAATTATTTGAAAAGGCATTGGTTGATACGATCAAACGTTTTGAAGCTACAGGTTCTCCGGTCATCACCGATGGTGAGCAAACCAAACCAAGCTTTGCCACCTACCCGATCGGAGGCATGAAACAACTCGATCCCAATGGAGTAGTTATCCCCTTTGCCGATGGTCATACACGGCAGCTACCAGTTATCACGGGCGGCCCATTTCGCTATCAAACTTATGCGAGCACTTATCTTGAAAAAGCAAAAAAGTTAACTAGTTTGCCGGTTAAGCAGGCAGTTATTTCCACATCTGCTTTGAGCCTGTTGTATCCGCAAACAGGCATTGAGGGATACAGTCGTGATGAATTCATTCACGACCTACTGAATGAAGCAGAGGCTGATATCAGGAGAAGCCTTATCAAGGGTGCCTACAATGTTCAAATTGATTTCACGGAAGCAAGGTTATCGTTGAAACTAGATCCTTCGGGTGGTTTATTGAAAGCGTTTATAGATCTCAATAACCAGGTGCTGGAGCGCTTTAGTGAAGAAGAACAAAAAAAGATCGGTGTGCATTCATGTCCCGGTGGTGACCACGATTCAACGCACAGCGCTGATATTTCCTATGCTGATCTGTTACCTCTTTTGTTTCAATTAAAGGCCGGTAATTTCTACCTCGAATATGCTGGTGAAAAAGATAAGCAAACGGTATTAGCATCTATCAAAGAAAGCTTGCGTCCATCTCAGACTGTCTTTTTGGGCGTTATCAATGTACTTGATCCAAGAATAGAAACATCGGAGGAAATCAGAGACACGATCCTGGAAGCTGCAGAAATAATTCCAGTCGGTCAACTGGGGACTACTGACGATTGTGGTTTTTCTCCTTTTGCTGACGATACTTCCACTGCGAGGGACATTGCATTTGCGAAAATAAAGGCTCGTGTAGATGGTACAGTGCTGGCTGAAAATGTAATCAATAAAAAAACAATTAATCTAACCGTTTAATTATGCCACATATTGATTTTAAAAACGATCTGCCAGGCATAAGAAGTGCTTTGGCCTACAGTCCGGAAACTGCCGCACCACTTGGTGTATTGGCAGAAATTTTATTGAGAAGCGATGAAGGTTTGACACGTGCCGAAAGGGAACTGATCGCGACCTATGTTTCTTATTTAAATGATTGTTTTTACTGTCATCATTCACATGGCGAGATTGCCTGTATCTATCTTGATGGCGACCGTGAAATAATCGACCAGGTGAGAAACGATTTTTCAACAGCAGACATTTCGGAGAAACTGAAGGGGCTTTTGCGGATCGCTGGAAAAGTACAGCAGAGCGGAAAGGCCGTAACTACTGATGACGTGGTGCATGCAAAAAACAGCGGCGCAACTGACAAGGACATTCATGATACTGTATTGATCGCTGCCGCATTTTGTATGTTCAATCGGTATGTCGACGGCCTGGCAACAACTACTCCCAAGGACATGAGCTCATATCCGCTTCGTGCAAAACAAGTAGCAGAAAAAGGATACGGCAATCACATATATACTGAAAAGCAACCAGCATAAATAATTTCAACCGGCCCCTATTTAAACAGATCAACAATTTATTATCAACCAAAAAGAAAGCTCAATGAGACAATTACCGGGACGACTGTTAGGGATGTTGCTTATTTTACTCTTGCCCTGCTATTTGCTTGCTCAGACAAAAACGATCAGCGGCAGGATAACCGATGTCCGTGGCAATCCACTTTCCAATGTCAGTATTGTTGTTAACAGCACCAACCACGGAACGGCAACTGACGCGGACGGGAAATTTAAATTAGATGTTCCGGCTAATGCAACAATTATTGTCAGCTATGCCGGTTATAAGTCACAAACAATACAGGCGCAATCGGCATCAAATGACGCCCAAATCAAGTTAGAGGAAGATTTTGCGAAAATGGAAGAAGTGGTTGTAACGGGTCTTGCCACTTCTGTCAAGAGAAGGAATCTTGCCAATGCAGTGGGAACTATTTCGAGCAAAGAACTAAATAGTGTCGCGCCTGCCCAAACTTTTGATGCTGCATTGAACGGTAAAATAACAGGCGCTTATATCAACGCGAACAGCGGCGCACCTGGCGGAGGAATATCTGTTAAATTGAGAGGTGTTACTTCTGTATTTGGAAATACACAACCGTTGTATGTTGTAGATGGAGTATTTATGGACAATACATTCACATCTGCGGGATTAAATACTGTTACGAAGGCTCTCCGTGACGGAAGTGTTACATCTAACCAGGATAATCCCTCCGGCCGGATCGCAGACATTCGCGCTGAAGACATAGAAAATATTGAGATCTTAAAAGGTGCTTCTGCTGCAGCCATCTATGGTTCGAAGGCTTCGGCTGGCGTTATCATTATCACTACAAAAAGAGGCAGAGCAGGTAAAACGAACATTACTGTATCGCAGGACCTTGGACAGATCTCAGTAGGAAAGTTGTTGGGCGTTCGCGAGTTTAACGCAGACAGGGCGGCAAGTCTTTCATCTGACCCGGCTACAAGCGACGCATTGAGACAGCAGTTCATAGATGCGCAAGCCAAGGGCGAAATTTATGACTATGAAAAGGAAGTATTCGATCACAAAGCATTTGCAAGGAATACGGTGATCAGTCTCAGCGGCGGCGGCGAAAAAACAAATTTCTATTTTTCAGCGGGTCAAAAAGATGAACGCGGTATTGTGAACGGTACAGGATATCGTAACACGAGTCTGCGTTTTAATGTAGATCATCATATCAACGACAATATCAAACTTGGTATTAGTTCAATGTATATTAATTCTTCAGCGGACAGGGGACTGTTTGGAAACGATAATTCAGGTACGTCCATTGGCATTGCTCTATCATCGACGCCAAGCTTTGCACAACTTCACCCCGACCAGTACGGTAATTACCCGGCTAATCCATTTGCCGCATCCAATCCCCTACAGACAATTGCATTAATGCGAAACAATGAAACAGTGAACAGGTTTGCAACGGGCGTGACCCTTGAAGCAAATCTGCAAAGAAGTAAGCGAAGTGTTACAAAGTTTATTGGCAGGGGCGGATTCGATTTTTATAACCTGGAAACAAATGTACTGTTCCCGAGTGA
>PSRQ01000062.1 GCA_003176165.1 Candidatus Cerribacteria bacterium 'Amazon FNV 2010 28 9' | reverse complement strand
ACTAGTCCTCTACCATGAACCAGAATTGTATTCGACTCATGGTGCAGCAAATCATTCAAATATGTCTCTACTCCCATCCACATTTAAAGGTTTGCGCAATCTCATCATTGCTGTCCTTTTGGTAGGACTTGGTGGTGTCGTGGGATTCCGACTTGGACGGGGACAAAACGTTCCGTTATTCCCCAGTAATACTGTTTCCCAAATCTCTCGATTAACGAATACCGGTGTTCCATCGCAAAACTCTTCTGTCGATTTTTCGCATTTTTGGGATGTATGGAATCGTTTGGAAGCCGCGTACTACGATCCTTCCAAACTTGATGCCAACAAGATGGTAGATGGCGCGATCCAGGGTATGGTGGCCTCACTTGGTGATCCATATACCATGTATCTGCCCAAGGAAGACCAACAACGCACGTCTGATGACCTTCAAGGTCAATTTGGAGGTGTAGGAATTGAACTCGGATACAAAAATCAGACACTTGTCGTCATTGCACCTCTCAAAGGCATGCCTGCAGCAGCAGCTGGGGTTCAAGCGGGCGATTATATCTTGCATATCAAAGATACGACGAAGGGAATCGATAAAGATACCAATGGTATTTCCCTTCCTGATGCTGTCGATGAGATTCGTGGTCCCAAAGGATCTACTGTAACGTTGACATTCCTTCGCGATGGCGGCAAACCAGAAGAAAAAACACTCACACGCGACACAATCGTGGTCCCTTCAGTTGACTTAAGTTACATCCAAAAGAACGGCAAAACATTTGCTGACCTTAGGTTGTCTCAATTTGGGGGCAATACCGATGAAGAGTGGAAGAAAGCAGTAAATGATATCGTTTCGCACGGTAAAGTAGATGGAGTGATTTTGGATGTGCGCAACAATCCGGGTGGATTCTTGGAAGAAGCAGTTTCCATTGCTAGTGAATTTATCCCAGATGGGGTGGTTGTGACACAGCAAGGCAAAGATCAAACGATTCCCTACTACGCAGCGGCTGGTGGAAAGCTCACCAAGATGTCAGTCGATGTGCTTATTAACAAAGGCAGTGCGAGTGCAGCAGAAATTGTCTCTGGAGCCTTGCGTGATCGACGCGGTGCAAAACTCATCGGTGAGAAAAGTTTTGGAAAAGGAACTGTGCAAGATGCACTTGAACTTCCTGATGGAACAGGTTTACACATCACTGTTGCAAAATGGCTGACTCCAAGTGGCGAGTGGGTGCATGGAAAAGGATTGACTCCAACGATTCCAGTCACCATTGATCCCAACGCAACTGATCAGACGCAAGATCCTCAACTTGACGCTGCGATCAAGGCATTGGAATAATACTCCTTTTGTCATCTTTATACCTGCTTATCTTGTCATCCTCGCGAAGGCGAGGATCATGTAGAGATGGGAATGATTTATTGGTTTTGATTGAATCCATACATTTCCAACAAAGGGATGATTCCCGCTTTCACGGGAATGACATAAAAGGGAAAGTGTGAATACTTTTCAGCTTTTTCCCAATTTTCATGTGATATAGTATTTCTATGCAAAAGGTGCGTCCGTATCTTATTTCAACGTTAATCTTCATTTTAATTATTGCCTCGGCTTTTGGTGGTGCGTTGGCAGATCGTTTGTTTGTTATAAAGCCTCTGGATTACATTGCGAAACGAACAACACCTGCAACGGCGACGACCAGTCGACAGATCGTCACTGATGATTCGGTCATCCCCAACATCGCAGAGAAGGTTTCACCAGCTGTAGTCACTGTTTCGATTACGCAAGCTCCCCAAGCTCAACAAAATCCGTTTTTTATGGATCCGTTTGGGATGTTCGGACAGCAGTTCGGTGGTCCGATGATGCAACCGCAGCCACAAGCAACTCCTATTAAGCAAGATATTGGGAGTGGATTTGTGGTTGATAAAGATAACGGATTCATCATCACCAATAAACATGTGGTCTCTGATACCAACGCACAGTACCGCATCATTACCAAAGATGATAAAGAATATCCGGTCACGCAGATTTATCGTGATCCCAGCAACGATCTAGCTATCTTGAAAGTAAATTCTACATTTCCGCAGCAAGTGGACTTGGGTGATTCCAACTCACTAAGGGTAGGACAAGGGGTGATTGCGATTGGGACAGCTCTAGGAGAATTTCGTCACACCGTGACGACAGGTGTTATTTCAGGCCTAGGAAGAGGTATCGATGCGGGTGATGAGTTTAGTGGTGCCGCAGAACATTTAGACAATATCATTCAAACCGATGCCGCGATCAACCCAGGAAATTCGGGTGGGCCATTGCTCAATATGCAAGGTCAAGTTATTGGTGTTAACGTGGCTGTTGCCCAAGGTGCTCAAAATATCGGGTTTGCCCTTCCTATCAACGTGGTGAAAGATTCGCTCGCCAACTTCAATCAAACGGGAAAATTTTCTCGACCATTCGTAGGGGTGCAATACAAAATGATTACCAAAAATCAGGCATTACTCAATGATGTCGTGGCGGGAGCGTATGTTGTAGCGATCGTTCCTAAGAGTCCAGCCGAAGCTGCAGGACTGCAGCAGGGCGATATCATTACCACTGTCGATGGTGTCACGATCACTGGAGATGACACAAGTGCGATTACGACCATTGTGAACAAACACAAAATTGGAGACAAGATTTCTATTCAGTACGTCCGTAATAATCAAAAGCAAACGGCGACCGTGACACTGGGTGATGCAGGAGCGCAACAGTAAATTTCTTTTTTTCTTGTCATCCTGAAACATCCGCCGATGAGGCGGATAAGTGAAGGATCTTCTTCAATGATAATTTTTGAAATTTGCGAATAGCATATAAGACTTTATGCAAGATTCTTCGCTTATCCCGTCCGCCGGCCGGCGGACTAGGATGTCTCAGAATGACAAACTTTGAGAAGAGAAACCATTTTCGAACTTATTCAGCTTTTTGTTTTTTGGTCTAGTTTCCCCTCCTCTTGGAGGAGGGGACTAAGGGGTGGTGAAAGAGCTTGGGAGATGGATTCAAGAACCCCTTCTAAATTTGTGTGGACGTCTTCATTTGTAAAACGTAAAACTTTGATGCCAAATGCAGTTGCAAAGGCTTTCTTTTCGATATCTCTCTTGAATTGGTCATCGTTGTAATGAGTTTCCCCATCAAGTTCAATCGCAATTCTTTTTTCTGGACAATAAAAATCAAACACAAAACGAGCCATGCTGTGTTGACGCCTAAATTTGTATCCGTGTAGCTGACGGTTTTTGAGATAGTACCAAAGAGTGATTTCAGCTTTTGGCCTGTTGTTGCGAAGTTTCTGACGAATAGTTTTGAGATATGGAGAATTAAATGTGGTGGACACAGTATGTAGTGTAGCAAGATTGCAACGTAAAGTCCTTCACCTCCCCCTACCCCCTCCTCCAAGAGGAGGGGAAGATAAGGTGTTTATTCCTCATCTTCACTAGAAGTTCCTTCTTTCTCCCACATCTTGGGATTGTGAAGTGCCTCGATGACCGGTTGGAGATTTCCGCCGACAATGCTTTCCAAGTCATACCACGATTCGTGAATGCGGTGATCTGTGACGCGGTTTTGCGGGAAGTTGTAGGTGCGGATCTTTTCAGCGCGCATGGCACGACCAATCGCTTGGCGAGCGGTACCAACTTCTTTGGCACGCCGTGCCTCTTCCAGTTCCCAGAGCTTTCCGCGCAAAAGCTCTAGTGCTATTTCACGATTTTGTTGCTGATACCGTTCGGTACGTGCCGAGATGACAATTCCTGTCGGTTTATGTGTTAATCGTACTGCGGTGCTCACTTTGTTCACGTTTTGTCCGCCATGACCACCGGCGCGAGTGAACTGCCATTCTAAATTATCTTCTTTGATCTCGATGGCAGAGGGAGGAAGTTCAGGAATGACCGCAACTGAGGCTGTAGAAGTATGGACACGGCCTTGGGCTTCGGTAGCGGGAACGCGTTGCACGCGATGCACGCCAGATTCATAGGAAAAAGTATCGTAGGCATCCGAACCAATAATCTTGATCATGAGCTCTTCCAAGGTTTCGACCTTGTACTTTTTCATGTTCGCAAAACGGGTATACATCGTGAGGAGCTCATTGGCCCAAAGCTTTGCTTCTTCGCCTCCTGCTCCAGAGCGAATCTCGATGATACAGTTGGTGTATTGTTGCTTGGCTTGCGCTTTTTCTTTTGCGCTTTGGATTTGTGCTGCAGAGTCCTCGAGGACTTTCTTTTGCAACTCCAAGGCGGCGATCTCTTCTTGAGCTAAGGGTGCCAAATCTGGATCACTCAACAATTGTTTATTTTGAGCGATTTGTTCCCCGAGGGATTGAAGTTGCTGTTGCATGTAGTCCATAGGTGTATTTTACAACATTCTATTCGGTCATCCCTGATCCGACACAATCCGTCAGCTGACGGATTGAAGTCGAATATCAGGGATCCTTTGACAGATTGCGATTGGTGTTATCGTTGATAATGTAGTTGGGAATTGCAAAAAGATCCCGGCTACTTGACTTCACTTACAGTGAATCACGGCCGGGATGACGATATACAATCACAATCTAAGCAGTCTTGATTTTTGACTTTTCAGCTTCCAGCATCTCTTTGAGTGAGAGTGGTTGAGCCTTTTTGGTTTCTGCAGCCTTTTTATTGCCAACTTGTGCTTGCTTGGCTTTGGCAGCATCGCGAAGCTTGGTGAAGCGATCCACGCGACCTTGAACGTCGACGAACTTCATCGAGCCAGTGTAGAAAGGATGGCATGCGTAGCAGATGTCGACACGAATTTCATCGTTGGTTGACCCTGTTTGGAAAGTGTTTCCACAGGCGCAGGTAACGGTTGCTTGGTGGTTCCAATTGGGGTGAATGTTTGCTTTCATATAGTTTCCTTGGGTTAAGAACTCCATTATATCATAAGATTATACACATTTCCAGGCTACGGGTTATTCTTTAACCGTCATCCCTGACGCGGATGATCCTGAGTTTACGAGGGATCATACCGAGTATCAGGGATCTTTTGACAGGTGAGGGTTGAATTTTAGAGCACGAATTGCAAAAAGATCCCGGCTACTTGACTTCACTTCCAGTGAGTCACGGCCGGGATGACGTAGTTATTGCCAAGTAGGAATAAAGTGAAAGATCGTTTTTGTATAGGACAGAGGCATGAATATACCTGTATTTAAGGGGTATATTGCTATAAAACAGATCAAAAAGAGGCCTAAAACCCCATAGACCCAGGCTTTTTTACCCTTTTCCCAGAGTTTTCCAAGTCCTACAGCCATGAGAATAGTTAAGAAGGGAATCGCTGGAGCATAGTGATAAAAGAACATAATGCGAGGAGACACGATCCACGGGAGCCAGAGGATAAAGTAAAAGAGGAGGCAAAAGAGAAGAGGTTGCTGTTCCTTCTTTGAGAAAAGGGTGTTTTTCCATACACCTGTGGCATTGAGAACTATGGTCACCACAAAAAACAGCGTTATTGCCAATCCGGTCCAGAGGAGCAAAGGATTATCCGTATTGTAAATATTGGCGATGAGACCTTGGCCATACTTAGAATAATCGACGTGCATCCACACAGGGCGAATATCCAAGATCCATTGCCATGGCACCGATTGATACGGGTGGGTTGCCTTCAAATTGGTGTGATACCACCACATTTGCTGCGTCGTTTCGACAAACTGTTCAAATGTGTGTCCTTGCAGGAAAAACTGTCCATAGGTCGCAAGGTACAGAAGGGGAATCATAGCTCCTGCGACGATACATCCGAGGATAATTCGTAAAGGTGGAGCTTTGAGTCGATGAAGATGCGTGAAGAAGAAATCGATGGCGATTCCTGCTCCCAAGTACAGCGCAGTCCACTTGGATGCCAATGAAAGAGCGAGCAGCATTGCAGTTACAAAAAGCCACAACACCGCACGTTTCAAGTTGGGCTTGGGTTGAAGATATGTTTGTTTAAACTTTACATAACAGCATAGTGACATGAGTCCGAAACACAAAAAATGCATATCATTCATCGCAATGCGAGACATCGTAAGTAGCAAGTTATCGAGCGAGGCAATGGTCATTGAAAGCAACGTGACTTCTTTTTTGCGAAAAAGGAGCTGTGCTAAGTAGCCAATAAAGATGATGACACCGGTTCCCAACACGACTGAACTTATCCTCCAGCCAAATGAGTTTTCTCCGAACGCTGCCATACTGCCGGCCATCATGAGTTTTGCTAATGGAGGATGCGTCCATTCATACGCTACTCCAGCGGGAGGTGTTTGCCAAAACTCATATCCTTTGGGATCGTTATGCAAATATGTACGTGCGGTAAATGCGTGATACACCTCGTCAAAGTAGTAGACAGAAGGGAATGAAAGACGTGCGATGCGGGTGAGAAATGCGAATGCAATGATCACCACAGTGAAGATAAGTGTGAGGTTGCGGCGAATGAGCTGTGATATGCGCATGAGAAGAATTATAATATGAGGAGGTAGGAGTTAGCCAGAAGTAAAAGATCTAAGAAATGCGATGTATGTTTTATGAAAAAAATTCATAGGCAATTATTACCATTCATCCTATTTATTGTTGCCGTTGTCTATTTTGCTTTTTTGTGGAAACACATGTTGTATTGGCAGGATGGAGCATTATTTGCCGGTCATCCGTATGTGTGGGCCGATTGGTCGATGCACCTAGGATTGGTGTCACGATTTGCATACATGAACCCATCCCTGTGGCTTTCAAATAATCCTTTTTTTGTGGGAGCGCGACTCAATTATCCATTTGGGACCAATCTTTTGTCAGGTTTGCTTATTCGATTGGGAGTGGAGTTTACACAAGCCATGATTATTCCCTCTTTCATTTTTTCACTTGCGCTTGTAGTCATGCTCTTCGTTTTTGTGCGACAGTTTTGTAAAGATGCAAAGCTTGCTATCATTGGTTCACTTCTTTTCTTGTTCAGTGGAGGGCTGGGAGTGTTTGTGACTTTGCACCCATCCACTGCAATTCAACAACTCTTCAACTCTACACTCACCTATACGCAAAATCATGACCTTGGCATAGAGTTCACCAATATTTGGATGGGGATGCTTATGCCACAACGTGCCTTTTTGTTGGGGATGCCGATTGGACTTTTATTGTTTTGTTTGGTGTGGAAAATATATACCAAACAAAACATCCGTAGCGGATTGTTACTAGGTGGTGGAGTTATTGCTGGTGTTTTACCCCTTATTCATACGCATACATACATTGTGTTGGTTTTGATGAGTGCATGGCTCTTTATTACTTCCTCGTTCAAACACTGGAAACAGTGGCTGTGGTTTGGAGTCCCCGCTACTTTTACATCTGGAATTGTTTTCTTTTTCTTTTTGCGTGGGACCATTACTCCTTCCTCATTCTTTTCAATTCATTTGGGATGGATGGCAGACGAAAGTATTCCCGCTTGGATAGTGTTTTGGCTCAAAAATTGGGGTGTGTTTGGGTTGACTGCATTGGTTGGAACAGTTCTCCTATGGAGAAAAAAGAAACACGCATCATTATCATGGACGTGTGGGTGGTGGAGCATCTTTGTGCTCGCAAATGTCGTGCAATTCCAACCCCAAACATGGGATAACTCAAAAATTTTTGCTTGGGTGTATGCAGGGCTTGTCATTCCTGTCATGTATACCATTGAAACACTCATTCACCTCAAAAAAGGTGGGAAAATAATTGCCTTCTTGTTAATTGTCAGTATGTGCTTGTCCGGTGCATTAGATGTCATGAACATGCTTGATTTTTCAACACATTCGTATCAAATGCTTTCGAAAGAAGAGGTGGAAGTGGGACTATTTACACGTGATCACTTGCCGCCAACAGCCGTTGTGCTAACGGATGATTGGGTGGCGAATCCAATCCCGATGTTGTCGGGAAGAACAGTTCTTTTGGGTTATCCTGGATGGGTGTTTAGCTATGGTCTCTCGTATGCACAGCGTGAAATGGATATGAAAGACATGTACGAGGGGAGAGATGATGCCCTGTCTCTGTTACACACGTATCACATTTCCTATGTGTTAATTGGAATTGAAGAAATGAAAGATGATCCAAATGTCACCTTTTTCCAAGACAATGGAACGATGGTTTTTCATAATTCACAAGAGACACTCTACAAATTGAATTAGAAAACCCATGCTCCCTGTGCGAAAAGGTCAATGCAAAAAATCATCACGATGAGTGAAAGTATACACAACAGAATGTACAATGCTTTCCCTTTCTCAAATATTCGTTCCAAAAAGACATAGAGTGGAAGAATCAATGCAATATAGCGAGTGTTGGAAAGCCAAAAGGATTGAGCACAGACGATATACAGTTGGGAGAGCGTCCATGCTACGAGTCCCCATTCTGTCTTTTTCCGTTCTTTCGCAATGTACGCAATGAGAATGAATGGTACGAGCAGTGTGATGAATACATCTATCGACTGTGTTACAAAATGATCATTATCGTTGATAAATAAATCTTGTAATGAAAAACCTCGTGCGTAGTTAATGTATGTTTGCACGGGATTGGTCACTTCTTTATACCAATGATTTTTTAAAATGAGTTGATAGTGTGTCGGACTTCCAAACACCACTATGTTTATTCCCAAAAAAGTGAGAAATCCTACAGGAATGAGAACGCTATAAAGAATTGGAAAGAGTGTCTGGGGACGAAGGATGCTTTTGATTTTTGAGAGATGAAGGTGGTGGTTTGTAAATAAATTAATGTCGTTCAACTGAGTATGGAATGACCAGAGATAAGGAATGATACTCGTAATTCCAACTAAGCGTGTGGCGGATGAGAGCATCCCAAGAGACGCGGAAAGAAGGTGTTTTTTCTCTTCCAAGAAATAGAGCATTGCAGCGCTTATGGCGAGATATAACCCTTCTGTATAGACATGTGTAAAGTACACGCTGATTGGGGAAAGACAAAAAAGGAAAAGAATAGGGCGAGCTCGTTTTGCTCCATATTTTTTATCTGCCCATGCATAGAAAAACGTGTGTCCGACGATAGACCCAATGATTGAGATACTCCAGGCTGAAATATATGGAGATAACACAAACAATGGGTTGGCGCGAATGAGAAGTGGATAAAGTGGATAGAAAACAATGAAGTTTGCTTCATCGCCTGTTTTGACGTATCCATGCTGTGACAAAAAAATGTAATGTGCTCCATCCCATGCGCCAAGTCTATCTTGTAATTGGAACAGAGAAAAAGAAGGATTGCGAATGAATAAAAAGGTGACAACGATAGCACACAAGAATAATTGATAGATACATGCAAAAAGAAGGCCAGAGCGTAGGGCAGAATTGAGTTTCATGATTTTTGAATAAAGAAGAGAAGAGTTTCTTTTAATCCTCTAAAAATAACTTTGATATTGCCGCCGGTAGGCGTCCCAAATTTACGTGGGAAATGGGGAACAGGAAGTTGAATAAACTCCACACCTTGCCTGTGCAAGCGAATCAAAATTTCTGCACTGGTAAATGCTCCACTGGATGTGATGAGAAGATTTTGCAAAGGTTGTGAGGGAATGAGCTTAAATGCGCAATCGATATCGCGGACATGCATGTGAAAGAGAAAGTTAATGAGTTGAGTGTAGAGCTCGCCGTTGAGCTTGCGGATAAATGTATCCGCACGATGCTTACGATATCCGATGATGGCTGTATTGTCTTTCGCTTTTTGGACAAAAATTTTGAGTGAGGCGAGATCAAATTGCAAATCCCCATCTGTCCAAAAAATCCAATCGTACTTTGCATGTTTGATTCCCGTTTTCAGCGACGCCCCATATCCTTTATTTTTGCTATGCGAAACGACGCGAACATTGGGATGAGTTTTGTGGTATTCAAGTGCGATAACGCGTGTGCGATCAGTGCTTCCGTCGTTGACGACGATGATCTCAAAGCGTTGAGCAAATTGAGGGAGGAGTGTCAACGCACTTTCCAACAGAGGTCCAATGTTTTCTTCTTCATTGAACGCAGGGAAAAAGACAGAGAGTGAGTCTAACTTTGTAGCCATATTGATTACGGACAATGGAAATTATACCTCATCGGATCTGGCGAAGCAGTGAGAGAAATTCGTGAGGATCAAGACATGCGTGACCCACCAAGAAGCCATCAATCGATGCGTGGGTGAGGATCGCTGTATCGGTCGAAGCAGAGACACTTCCACCGTAGATATACGGGACATTTCCAAATGCAGTGGTGACCCATTCCTTTGTTTTGACAATATCTTCCAACGTATCGGCAGTACCCGTACCGATGTGTTCGATTGGCTCAAACGCAACGACACATTTTTTGCGATCGCTACTCTCGATAGCATTGGCAGTCGCTGCACACTCATCTTTTGTGACACACACAATAGGAGTGATTTTTGCTGCGAGTGCTTCTTGTACCTTGTTTGCAATATCAATGTTCGTTTCTTTGAAGTATTTTCGTCGCTCGCTGTGTCCAATGATGGCGTATCGTACATCAAATCCATCCAGATTTCGTGTTCCAACGGCTCCTGTATAGCTGCCCGCGGGAAATGGACTGATATCTTGAACTCCAAGTGATGTGTGTGGGTGTGTCTTTTTACCCATTAAGCGATTTGAAAAGAACATGAGGTTGACTAGTGGTGGAGCGAGAACAATCGCAACATGCTCACCTACTTTTTGTACTCCGCGCTCGAATATATCTACCCATTGTTCATACTCTTCACGATTTTTGTTGGATTTAAAGTTGGCGATGATGAGTTTAGACATAAATTTTATTTTTAACGTTGTCATCTCTGTCTACCGATACATAGGCATTTTTGTTCTTGTCATTCCGACCGGATCCGTCAGAATGACGGAGAAGTGGAGGAATCTGTTATGATCGTTGATCTATTTTCGATTACAGATCTCTCGACTTCGCTCGAGATGACAAGAAAAAGACGTCTCAGAATGACGAACAAAAGTATGGTACCATGTTCCCCATGCAAACGGAAGAAATGTTTATCGGGCTCAATGAAGCACAGTTAGAAGCGATCCAGCACCCCTTGGGTGTCCCCGCTATGGTGCTTGCTGGGGCGGGCTCAGGAAAAACTCGTGTGTTGACAACGCGCGCTGCATATTTGTTAACGCAGCATCACGTGCGACCAGAACGCATTTTGCTGGTGACGTTTACCAATAAAGCGAGTGCCGAAATGGTCGAACGACTCCAACGTATGGTGGGAATTGGCCTTCCCTTTGCGGGGACATTTCATCGTATTGCCGCCAGAATTCTGCGCGCGCATGGAAGATATATTGGGGTTGATCCAGGCTTTACAATCTTTGATGAAGATGACCAACTGTCTCTCATGACGACAATCATCAAAGAACTAGGATTATCAACAAAGGAAACAAAACCCCGTAGTATCCTCGGAGCGATTTCATCTGCAAAAAACGAGCTGTTAACCCCAGCAGAGTACGCACAAATTGCCAAAGGACGATTTCAAGAAACGGTGGCACGATTGTACCCGCTCTATCAAAAACGCTTGGAACGAAATAATGCTGTTGATTTTGATGATTTGATCATGAAAGTCATTGAGCTTTTACAAACACATGAAGAGATTCGTTCTCACTATCAACACCAATTTGAACACATCCTTATCGATGAGTATCAAGATACGAATACGGCGCAATATATTCTCACGAAACTACTCGTCAAACCCCAAATGAATCTCTTTGTTGTTGGTGATTTTTCACAGGCGATTTATGGTTGGCGAGGGGCTGATTATCGCAACATGCTTGCGCTCAAAGATGATTTTCCCGATATCGTAACTTATAAACTAGAACAAAATTATCGTAGTACCCAGCCCATTTTGGACGCAGCGAGTGGTGTCATTTCCTACAATACGTCTCATCCTGTTCTTGAACTTTGGACGCAAAATCAAGAAGGTGAACAAGTTCATCTTTTTGAAGCTGCTCGTGACAGCGATGAAGTAGAGCATGTGATGAAGATGATCACGATGTATTCACGCGAATATGAATTAAATGACATGGTCATTTTGTATCGCACCAACGCACAAAGTCGTGTGTTTGAAGAAGCGTTACTTGCGCGTGGAATCCCGTACCGATTGGTTGGTGGTGTACGGTTCTATGAACGAAAGGAAATCAAAGATATCGTCTGTTTACTGCGACTTTTTGTCTATGCGAGTGATGAGTTAGCGCGCAAACGTATTGAGAAATTGGGCAAAAAGAAGCTTGCAAATTATTTAAATTGGATTGAAATGCAAAAAAACACTTTTTTGTCATCCCGTACGCTCAAGCACGAAGTGCATGAGGGATACGGGATCCAGGAAAAAGAAGCTCAAGAAAAATTAGAATCCAAGGAAAAGGATCCCAAAGTTGATTTTGATTCGATAATGGAAATATCTTCTAATCCAAACGAACCAACGTCTGCCCTGACGTTGCTAGATGCCATTTTGCAAGCCACAGCATACTTGGAACAATTTGATCCGCATGATGAAGAAGACGCAAGCCGTCTTGAAAACATTCAAGAATTACGCTCACTCGCCGCGCAGTTTAGCGATATTCCTTCTTTGTTAGAAACCATTGCTTTGGTTGAGCAAGAGGCATTAAATCGTGAACAACAATCAAGTAGCGGTATTAATCTGATGAGTGTCCATGCTGCAAAAGGATTGGAGTTTTCTATTGTTTTTTTGGTGGGTATGGAAGAAGGACTGTTCCCGCACTCACGTTCGCTCTTAGATAAACTCCAAATGGAAGAAGAACGACGGTTGTGTTATGTCGCCATCACAAGAGCGAAAAAACAATTACATATTTCCTACGCGCATCGTCGTCTCGTGTTTGGAACTGTGAGTGGTTCGATTGTCTCACGCTTTATTAGTGAAATTCCTTCCTCCGTTGTGACAAAAGAAGGTGGCGTTCAATTTCCATTCACCTCATCGTTTTCTCGTCCATCTGTGGTTCCCCCCAAACCAACTCGGCGTATCGTCCCGCTTGATGATCCAAGCATCGATGATTTTCTAGAAGGCAATATCGATGTGGATACATTCCTGGGTGCATGAGCACCTCTTTACAACGTCTTTTAAGTATGCGTACTATAGTTACATATGAAGAAAAAAACAACCAAATCAACAAAGAAAACGACCAAAAAGACAACACGTGCAGTGAAAAAAACAACTGCGGCGAAAGTTGTTCATGGTCCAACACATGATTGTCCACAATGTAGAGCTATGTATGGTGGTGATATATGGGGCAAGGATCGTGGCCTCGTGCTGCTCTTAGGTGCTGGTATTATTGTTCTCATTGTTGCGGGCATGTACCTAGCCGGCTGGCTGTAGACCTTCTGTCATCCTGAACATGAATGGAATTCAAGTGAAGGATCTTCTGAAAAGTCGATTTATATTTTTTGTGAGTAGCAACGTTAATTATAAAAAAGATTCTTCGCTTGTCCCGCTTCGCGTGACGTCTCAGAATGATAAATAGGTGTTGACCCTTCACGCTAAACGCTTTACGCTTCACGTATGATCATTCGTCCGATCGGTCCTAATGAAAAAGATGCGTATGATAGTGTAGTCGCGCATCCACTTCAGTCCTTTTCTTGGGGGGAGTTTCGCAAAAAAACTGGTGTTGCTGTGGAGCGCATTGGTATTTTTGATGGGCAACGCATGGTGGGTGGATTCTCTATCACTTTTCATCCTGTCCCGCATACTAGCTATACGATTGGCTATTTCCCTAAAGGTCCGATGCCGGATGAAGCGATGCTTGGCGCGCTCAAACAAATTGGGGCACGGCACAATGCCATCTGCATAAAACTTGAACCAAATGTCTCTCAAGCGGTTGACACCCCGTCGGCTCATTCTCAAGTTGCACAATTTCTACTTGCTCATCATTGTCGACCAGGAAAACCTCTCTTTACGAAGTATACATTCGTGTTGTCTCTTACTCCCTCTGAAGATGAACTCCTTGCTGCCATGCGAGGCAAAACACGCTACAACATTAACCTCGCAGAGAAAAAAGGTGTGCACATCATCGAAGATACGAGTGTTGACGGCATGATGGAGTACTTAAAAGTCTTGAAAGAAACGACATCACGTCAGGGTTTTTATGCCCATGATGAAGAGTACTTCAAGCAGATGTGGAAGACAATTGGTAGCAGTGGGATGCTTCATATTTTTAAAGCAATCTATGAAGATAACGTCCTCACCGTGTGGATTGTGTTTGTATTCAATGGCAAGTTGTACTATCCCTATGGGGCTTCCACTCGCGAACATAAAGAAGTGATGGCAAACAATTTAATGATGTGGGAAGTCATCAAATATGGAAAAAAGCAAGGATGCACGAGCTTTGATATGTGGGGATCGCTGGGACCAAATCCCGATCCCAAAGATCCATGGTTTGGATTTCACAAATTTAAAGAGGGATATGGGGGAGTACTAACTCAGTTTATTGGGACGTATGATTTTATACTGAATCCAGCGATGTATTCAATCTATACCACAGTAGATAAGCTCCGCTGGAAAGTTTTACGTTTGAAGTCAAAATTGAAACGATAGAAAGGTATACAATACCTAGTGAATAGTTAGAATGGAGAATAATATGGCTCAACCTGCATATCAGCGCGTCCTTCTCAAACTCGGTGGTGAGATTATGCTAGGGCAACGTCAGTCAGGGGTGGACCCTGAAGCTGCTCGGGATGTCGCAGAGCAAATTAAGCAGGTCTATGATGCGGGTGTGCAGATTGCGATCGTCATCGGTGGTGGCAATATTTTCCGCGGAGTCAGTGGTGAGAAAAATGGAGTCGAGCGTGCGACAGCGGATTATATGGGTATGTTGGCAACAGTGATTAATGCCCTTGCACTTCAAGATGCATTAGAAAAAGCGGGGATTCCGACTCGTGTGCAGTCTGCACTTTCAATGCCAGCTGTTGCGGAAAATTTCGTTCGTCGCAAGGCCATTCGCCACATGGAAAAAGGACGTATTGTCATCTTGGCGGCTGGCACGGGTGTCCCTTACGTAACGACAGATACAGGAGCGACATTACATGCTCTCGAGCTTGGGTGTGAAATTGTCATGAAAGCCACCAAAGTTGATGGTGTGTATGATAAAGATCCGTTGAAATATCCAGATGCGAAACGTTTCTCGAAATTAAGTTACATGGATGCGATCAAAGATCCCAATATTGCAGTCATGGATACAGCAGGGTTGACGATGTGCATGGAAAATAAAATGAAAATCCTCGTGTTTGATGCCTTCAAGACCGGCAATCTTTTGCGCGCTGTTATGGGTGATGATATTGGAACATTAGTAGAATAGTTACTCTATTGTTTGTCATTTCGAGCGAAGTCGAGAAATCTCTATTCAAACAACACTAAGATCTCTCCACTTTCTGGTTAAAACCAGAAACGGTCGAGATGACAACATAAAGGTGTTTATTCTTATTTTGCCAATGCGATCTTGTTTGCCATGAAAAAGGCAAGTGGATCAATTGGGGTATCTTCCTTGTGAATCTCAAAGTGCAAATGTGGACCCGTGGTGTGGCCGGTTAACCCGACTTCACCGATTTGCGTGTCCGCATTGACTTGTTCGCCCACTTTCACAAGCACTGCGCGAAGGTGCGCGTAGAGTGATTTATAGATCACCCCGTTGAATTGGTGGGCAACGACAATATATTTCCCATACCCAGCAGCTTCATATCCGATTTCAATGACTTCGCCTGGAAGAGTTGAAAGCACGGGTGTTCCAATTTTCGCGCGCAAATCGACTCCAGGATGAAAACGGCTAAAGTAGGTAGAAATACCAATGACGTCTTCTGGAGGCAAGGGTAACACCTGTTGGGTGTTTGTACTCAGGGTTTGAAATACCGGTTCTACGACACTACGAGAGTCGGGCTCCGATGTCGGTGAAGGAACTGGTGTTGAGACTGGTGTAGCCGTAGGAAGAGGTGTGACCAGCACGTTCACAACAGCATCCCCTTGATCTGATTTTGGATCTAACCCCATCAATGGGAAAAGCTTTTGAAGCTGAGCCGACTCACTGGCGCTGATCTCTAAGGTGGGATCAATACGAAGTGGTTGGTCAGCAAAAGCAACTGTAGGAACAGTAGCCACTAGGGAAATCCCCATGGCTAATGAAAGAAGATGTTTATTGATCTGTATCATCCTACCGCATCAATCGCGGTCAGATTCTATCGATCATAGTCCGCCTTTATTCGGACTACCCCTAGGTCGGATTTCTCCAACTGGGTTGCTCCTTCCTGGCATTACTGCAAGGGAGGGAGGGTTTCCGCCTGAGACGGAAAAATCTTCCTTTTGGGAAGATGTTTGGGCACTATAGCAAAAAAGCGAGCCCATGTCAAGTTATAGGACTAGCCTGGGAGCGACCCCAAGAATATGGCTTTCTCCAGGGTTTTCTGGTATACTACGGATATATGAAATCTCTGCGCACTGCTGGAGTTTCGCAAAAGAGCGTCCTTGTACGCCTTGATTTAGATCTTCCCCAGGTTGGAAAAAGCTTCGATACCACGCGTCTCATGGATGGGGTAGCTACTCTTCAATACCTCTTTGCCCATGATGTAAAAAGTGTGACTGTTATTGCCCACCGAGGGAGACCAAATGGAAAATCACCTCGATATTCCTTGACCCCAATTGAAAAGCTCTTGAGAGCAAAGTTGACAAAAGAAGAGAACGCCAAGCTGACGGTTCTCCCCAACCTTCGTTTTGATCCCCGAGAGGAAAAAGGAAGTCTCGTGTTTGCCAAAGCTTTAGCCAAGGGACACGATATCTTTGTCTTGGATGCCTTTGCCACGGCACATCGCAATCACACATCAATCACCTTTATTCCCCAGGTTCTACCCACCTACGCAGGTTTGCAATTTGAAAAAGAACTCAAGGCGTTTGAGCAAGTACTCAATAAACCCAAGCGTCCATTTGTGGTGATCTTGGGTGGGGCAAAGCTCGAAACCAAGATGCCTCTTATTCAAGCTCTGGAAGCCAAGGCTGACGTCATCCTCGTTGGAGGTAAACTTGCCTTGGAAGCCAGGGAGCACGAGATAAAGGGGCGAAAGCTCATTATTGCCGAACTCACCAAGGATGGAAAAGACATCTCTCAGGCTGCCATTGACCAGTTTTCCCGCTTCATCAAGGCGGCTGGGACAATTGTGTGGAATGGCCCCATGGGGGTGTTTGAAGACGGTAAGCACGCTCATGGCACCAAGCAAATAGCCTTAGCAGTCAATTCTTCCTCTGGTTTTACCCTCACTGGAGGGGGTGATACGGAGGCTGCGCAGACCAAATATAAAGCAGAAGACAAGATTAAACATATTTCCTCTGGTGGCGGTTCAATGCTCGAATACCTCGAAAAAGGGACTCTGCCTGGTATTGAAGCAATTAAAGCGTCTCAAGATAAGTTCAAAGTGTAAACTTCCTCTAGAAAAAACTTTCCTGATCATGTACCTTCTTCTTGAAGGAGCATTCTATGAACATTGGAATCAATGGATTTGGTCGAATTGGGAGAACGAGTTTTCGCGTGTGGTATGAAAAGCATCGCGATACATCATCGCTCGTGGCTGTTAACACTTCTGGTTCTATGGATATTGCCGCTTGGGCGCATTTGCTCAAATATGATTCAAACTACGGTGTGTGGAGTCAAGAGATAAAAGTGGAAGAGCATCAAAAAGCGAAAGCTGCGACGGATGCAGATCCGCTCATTGGAACATTCATCATTGGTGACAAACATATTCAAGTGTTAGCACAACGTGATCCTGCAAAATTGCCGTGGGGAAGTTTGAATGTTGATACTGTCATTGAATCAACTGGAATTTTTATCACTCAAGAAAAGGCGAGTGAGCATTTGGCAGGTGGTGCGAAGCGCGTCATTATTTCTGCTCCCCCAAAAGGAGAAGGAATTGGAACGTATGTGATTGGAGTCAATGAAGAGCAAGCTCAAGGTGTGGATAAAAGTAAAACGATCATTTCTAACGCCTCATGTACGACAAACTGTGTAGCTCCAGTTATTGCAGTCTTGCACAGTACGTTTGGAATTAAAAAAGCATTGATGACGACGATTCACGCATACACAGATGATCAGAACTTGCAGGACAATTCACACCGAGATTTGCGCCGTGCACGCTCTGCCGCAAAAAATATTGTCCCCACGTCTACGGGAGCGGCAATTGCGGTGACAGAAACAGTCCCAGAACTCAAAGGTCTGTTCGATGGTTTATCTATGCGGGTTCCTGTCTCTACAGGTTCATTATCCGACATGACAATGGTGCTGGCACGCCCTGTCACTGTTGAAGAAATCAACAAAGCACTTATTGATGCGAGCCAAACACCGCGTTGGAAGGGAATTTTAGCGACCACTACTGATCCGATTGTTTCCTCCGATATCGTGGGTCGCAGTGAGTCATCGATCGTTGATCTCGCACTCACCCAAGTGATGGGAGGGGACCTCGTGAAAGTCGTTTCTTGGTACGATAACGAGTGGGGATACTGCAACCGTCTCGTCGAGCAAGCGATCGTCTAACCTAAAGTTTCATGGTACAATGCTAGGCAGCAATGGCACCCAACACTGATCGTTCCTATCGAGATTATCCGCCAATCAATAAAAGTTTGCAGATTTTCTATTGGCGTGGGGTTGAGGATGAAAGTTGGTGGAATGATTTTGCGCGGGAAATCACTGATTACGCACAAAAGTATTTCCCTGACAAGGGACCACAGTTATTTTTGTACAATGTCAATCCCAACAGCGATGATTTTAAGTTTAATCCATTTCCCATGCATAAGTGGAAACCCAAAAAAACGAGTAAACATGCATTAGTTGTGGTTGACGATGGTGAATATTACGGATTGATAACGCATGAAAATTTATATATGGCATTGCTTGATTGGATTGATGCTGAGCATGAGCGACAATACAAACAAATACCAAAATCTTGGAAAAAAGGATATAGCGACAAAATTCCTTTGCATAAATTAAGTTCATGGTAATGGCGCGGTACTAAAGCGGTTATAGAGAGGTCTGCAAAACCTTTTAGATGGGTTCGACTCCCATCCGCGCCTCCCATCTTTCGCCAAGGCTACAGATGGCGAGCGTTTGTACGAGGATTGAGAAGACTCCCTTAGGCACTCCGAAGCTTTAGCGAAGGGTGCCATCCGCGCCTCCCCACTTCGTCCCGCCAATGCGGGGCAAGCCCCCGATCGTAATGTTCCTTCATATCTCTACTTTTATCCTCCATTCTTTTTTCAAGTTTGCTACAATGAAACTATGCGAGTACGCACGTTCATCATCGTTGGTACTACTTCACTTTTTTTGAGTGGGTGTACATTGTTTAAGCATCCCACAGGGGGAATAAAAATCACTTCAAATGTTTCCGCGAATGTATTCTTGGATACCGATGCACTAGGAATGACACCGGTTGATAAACAACCAGTCGATGTAAAGACATATACGCTGAAAATGGTTCCATCGGATTCAACCCTTGCAGCCTATCAAGGAAGCCTTGCTGTCACTTCCGGGTTTCAAACGACAGTCAATTGGACATTTGCACAATCGCAAGATCAAAGTAGTGGCCTTATTATTGAAAGCGATGTTGCGCATACAAAAAATGCGGCAGAGTTGGAAATTGTGACGACTCCTGATAATGTCCCGGTCAGTATTGATGGTGAAAATAAAGGATTTAGTCCTCTCGTTTTGGACACTTTAGATGAAGGTTCGTATACGCTTGGGTTTTCGGCACCAGGATTTTCTCCACTTAATACCACGATTCGTTTAGTGAAGGGGTTGCGGTTGGTTGTGACAGCAAAGCTTGGGCGCGCGCCGGTTACAACTGCGAGTGCTAGTGCATTATTAACAACGCCAGTTTTATCTCCAACTCCTACAGTTATACCTCAACCAACGAGTTCATCGAAGCCATCTGCTACTCCAAAGCCTATTGCAAAACCGTATGTCCTCATCTTAACAACGCCCACCGGATTTTTGCGCGTGCGTTCAGCTCCCGATTCGACTGCGAGTGAAATTGGGCGATTGAATACGGGAGACATGGCTCCGTACTTAAAGACATCAAATAACTGGTTTAATATCAAGTTTTCTGGAAGTGCATCGTCATCAGGGTGGGTGAGTGGACAATACGCGAAGTTAGTTCAGTAACTTATCCCAACCCATACAAAAGCATCATGACCAAACTTCCCCATGCAATGCCAGTAATAAGAAGTGCTTTGTCACGCAAGATCACACGTTCCGGACTTTCCCCTTCGTTTTGTTCATATGCGAGTTGTAAATATCGCATGACTCCATAAATCACGAGTGGAACGGTGACCATAAGCCATTTTTGGGAAGTAAATGTTTTGGGCAAAAGAGCAAAGTATTTTACGAGCCTTCCTTCCGGTGAAAATTCATCGCGCTGAAATGTATAGAGTGCATACGTTAGCCATGTTGCTGTGGCAAACATCCCAGCGTACACGTCCAACAATCGTTGTGAATAATGCTCGAGTGTTTCACGTGTTTCGCGCAGTTCCTTTCCTGTCCCTTTCATGAGGGTACGCTCGCTTTGTCGTTTTGCTACCGCCAAGAAAAGTGAAGCTGAGATCACTGTGAGTAAAAACCATACACTCATGTGTAAATTGACGATCACTGCACCTGCGTAGACACGCAAGATAAATCCCGTCGCAATAGTCATGACATCTAAAATGGCAATGTGTTTGAGTGTAAAGGTATACCAAATATGGAGTGCAGCATATGCGACCACAATCACGACAAAAAAGACAGAGCCCGTCATGATCGCGAGCGTGAGAACGAGCGCAAATAACCCACCAGCGATTCCTTGAGCAAAGCTCATGGGTAATGCCCCCGACGCAATAGGGCGTTTTTTCTTAAACGGATGTTGGCGATCAGCTGGAGCATCGACGATATCGTTCACAATATAGATGGCAGAAGAAAGCAAACAAAAGATAACAAACGCTATTGTCACATGGATGAAATAGCCAGATTGAAAAAAGAAACCAGAAAATACTAACGCTGCATAGAGCGAAAGATTTTTGATCCACTGTCGTGGCCGGAATTCACGAAGCGTGTGAAAAAGAATTGGAACCATACGACAAATCCTAGGATACCTAATGCAACAAGCACAATTGTAAAGAGTTTTTGCTCACTATTCAATTGCAATGCAAGGAAGCCTAAAAGTGCTGTACATATCCAATAAAAAATCGCAATACGACGTTTCCCCCAACCCAAATCCATCAATTTGTGATGCAAATGAGTGCGATCTCCCATAAAAGGAGACCGAGCTTGACGAAGGCGGTTGAAGATGACAAGTGTCGCGTCAATCATGGGCACTGCTAAAACCAGCATTGCAGTCGCCACTTTTCCTCCCGATAGAATGGCTAGTACTCCTAAGAAAAATCCGGCGAGAGTGCTAGCGCCAAAGCCCGATAAGATTTTTTGTGGATAAAAATTGAATGGTAAAAATCCTGCGTATGCTCCAGCGACAATGAGACTGAGCAGTGTGACCGGGAGCTGTGCCGAATTGTGAAAGCGCAATGAAAGGAGAGCGATCACAAGCGCTGCTATCGCCACATATCCGGGCATTTGTCCATCAAGCCCAGTAGAAAAATTGACGATATTCATACACCAGACAAGCCAAAGCAAAGCAAGGATATCTGCCAGAATCCAAATGGTATGAGTTCCAAAAAAATGAATGATAAGTTGCGGTTGATTGAGGGTGATAATACCTCCGAGTGGATTAGTCACATATGCGATTCCAATGCCAGCTGCGATTGGGAGAAGCGCCGCAATCACTTGAATAATGAGTCGGACAAGGGGAGGTGGATTATGTAAATCGTCCCATGTTCCCAAAAGCATAAGGAGTATTCCCCCTCCTAAAATGCCCAGCATATGTTTATCAATCGGGATGAAAAGGAATGAGGCAATCAAAATACTTCCCATGAGTGCGATGCCCCCACCTCTTGGCAGCGGTTTAGTATGCACGACTTTGGGATGATCAAGTTTTTTAGGATCATCAAGCCAACCACGAGAGGTATAGAGTCTGATGACAATAGGGGTGAGGACAACGGCTCCAAGGAGTGCGGCCAGGAATGGAAAAACAAACATCATACCTGAAGCGTAATGGGTACAGACAGAAAGGTCAAGCGTTTATAAAAATATATACAGCGTATGAATAAGCCCAACAAAGAACAGTAAAACGACAAGCAATGTTGCTGAAGAAAAAAGTCGTTTTAGTGGTTGATCGATTCCTTTAAATCGGGAAATTAAAAGTATATTCAAAAGGAGAATGAGTCCCATCGCGGCGGGGTATACAAAAATGTAAAATGTCGAGACGAGTTGCTGCTCTGGAATAGCGAGTGAGTATAAAAGAGGAATCTGTGGAGGAAGGATAAAGAGACTCATAATGCTCAAGACAATTGAAATGATAAAAAGAATAAATGCAAATAACAGTGGCGATTGGCGTTTTTTAGGGTGTGTTTCTGCTGGTGGTGTGGATGACAACAGTGTCATGACGCACATGATATCAAGAGAATACCCAAAGGGCAATTTTTAGGAGTGTGGTCTCGGAGTAGCTTTAGGCTTTTGTTGTGTTGTTGGGTGTGCTGTGGGTTGGGTAGTCTCTGACGGCGAGATAGTCAATACTCCCGTGTATCGATAGAGTACAAAGACTTGAGCGCTATACCATACTTGATATTGGTTTTCCAAAAACGTATCTAATCCTGGGAATTCACCTGCTCGTTTGTCTATAACCACATACTTTGGTTTGTTTTTATTCAGTGCCGTGAGTGTCTCATCATATCCGTTGAAATCTTTGATGTGATAGGCCGCTGTATATCTTCCTGGTGGAAGACGACGAGTTAGTGCATAGAGCGTGGGTTCATCACCCCAAATAAAAATGCGGTCATTGGGTGTGGTATTTTGAACGATCATTGCGCCGATTCTATACATCTCTGGCAAAATTGGATCAAACGAGGTTAAATATTGATCTTTTGTAATTTTTTTAGTCATGAAATTCCAGTAGTTTTGATAATAATTTATTGAAAAATATGTCCAAAAATGAATGGTCACCAAACTTATTACTAAGACACCAATGCTTACGATCATCGTGATGAGAGAAATAAGGTGTTGGATGCGAGCCGTATGACGATGATGGTGCAGAGATCTCCACCATTGTCCGATCATTTTCAGACTTAAGAAAAGAAGTAAAGATAACGGTGCAAGAATCTGAATCAAATAATGAGGATATGGTCGCTCGGATAGGAGAGCTCCAAACAATGCAAATGCAAACCAAACTAAGAGAAGAAGAGCTTCCGATGTAAACAGTGCACTGCCAGTAAAAAAGAGGAGGGTCGTAGCGACTAGAACAAGTGCCCTATTTTTAAGTCCTGATTGCCCAACGTTGCTTGCTTGATGTGTCCCTGTTGCCCATGACGATAAATATCCAACATTTTGTAACAGAGCAGAATTGAGATATGGTTGGAGTGCTCCGACTTTTGCGTAATATGCCACACTCATAAGAATTGGAAGAATGAAGGCTGCTGCAAAAGCCCAGGTTGCAACCGATGTTGATGCTTTCCACAAACTGAGCAATGGACGTTGCCACCATACTTTTTTGCCAAGATCACCATACGTTTTTGCCAATACGAAAAAGAAAAATCCTGCAGCGACAGCGTCAAAAAGAGCTGGTACTTTGATCAAAAACGCGAGTGAAAAGAAAAATCCTGATGCAAGTGAGCGAAAAATGGTTTGCTTTTGCTTTCCTCTCCATAC
Source organism: Candidatus Cerribacteria bacterium 'Amazon FNV 2010 28 9' (assembly GCA_003176165.1). Lineage (GTDB taxonomy): Bacteria > Patescibacteriota > Microgenomatia > UBA1400 > UBA12028 > PSRQ01. The sequence goes on along the minus strand of PSRQ01000062.1, from coordinate 17,805 downwards.
GGGGATGAGGAGTGCCATCCCAACAAGGGTGGGAAGAAGCATGAAAATCTCGCCGTTGGCAATATTTCCCTCTACTAAAAATTGTCCGAGACCAATAAAAAGTGCCGCGAGCGTGGAGTATTGGGGGATGTACCACTCAACTCCAAACAAGAAAAAGGATTTTGGACGTTTTTTAGTATCAAGAAGCGTGTGTGCAATCCACCAGAACACACACAGCGTTACCAAGTTCCATACAAGAAGGATAAACTTAAAGCCAAATTCAGAGCCAGCCACGGCTGCGATGAGATAAATCCCTGGTGGTTTATTATCATGGATGTCACGGTACAGTTGCAATCCATGACGAACCCCGTTTCCAAGTGTAAGATAAATGCCTTCGTCGCCATACCAATAGGGTTCCATGAGCGATGGGATACGCAAAAACGTCACAAGACACAAAATCAAAATAAGAAGTTCATTGCGAAGGAGAAATTGTTTTACTTTTGTCCACATAGTGTAAGCGTAAAGCGTAAATGATGAGGGGTCAACACCTATTTGTCATTCTGAGACGTCACGCGAAGCGGGACAAGCGAAGAATCTTCTGTGGAATAAAAAAACACCGTATTATATTGATGGTTAATTCATGCAAAATTCTACACTTTTTCAGTGACGCGGTATTCTAAGTATTTACCCAGCATGAGGCGTGTGTGTGCATCCATACCAGGAAGTGCTGAAAAGAAAAAGCCTAAAATAGGGACCATTAAAAACTCAAACGGTTGCATAATTCGTCCAAAAATGCTGCGTTTATGCGGACTTTTTGGACGGGCATTCGCATCAATAAGAAAAATAACAAACAGAGAAATGAGAGAGATCGTAAGCATTGCGGATGAAAGTTGAGGAAGCGTTTTCCCGATTTGCGTGCGATTAAATTCTTGATTCAAAAAAGGAGGGAGAAGTGCCCCGACTGTAATTGCAAACCAGTTCACTGGCCACAAAAAATGATCTTCCATCGTTTTTAACACACGAATTGTTTTATCCCAAAACGGGACATCTTCCGCTAGGATCCATTGTTTGATGATATATGCATCGTCACTGACTCCCCAAGCCCATCGTTTAATTTGTTCGTACTGATTGTGCATTGTGGACCAAAATCCATGCGCTTCTGCGGCATCAGCTAAGATAGGCAAGAAAATAGGTTTCACTTCCAAATCTCCTTTGAGTGCAAAATATGCTTTGAAGAAAAGGTGATAATCTTCAGGGATGATATCAGTGTCCCAATATCCAATCGAGTCAATGAGACGAAGCGATGTGGAATACGTGGAAAAATTGATCAGTCGGTCTTGGCGCATCAAAATGAACATTTGCGCAACTGAAAAGATAGATGCGAGGACCCGAACAGGGGCTGGCACTTGCCAAATATTGTTGTAAAAACGAATACTTCCCTGCCAAATTCGGTTATAGCGCTTTTTATCTTTCAAAAAGTCATAGGTTAAATAACTGAAGTATTGTTTGTCAAAAATGGCATCAGCATCTTCGCTCGTGATCGTACAATACTCAATCGAAATTCCCAGTGTATCCACAACGTACTTCTTTGCATGCCGCGCTCCCCAAGCCATGTTTGATGATTTTCCTTTGACTTCACCGTGAATGTCGGGATGAAAGGTCGCTTGCACAGAGCCAAAGGTTGAGCCAAATTCCGTAATGAGTTCGTGCGCTTTTTTGTGTGCTTCCTCACCTTCTCGTTGTTCGAAGGCGAGCATGATGTGGATACGGTTGAGTGGAAATGTTTGTTTTGAAAGAGCTGTCAGGGAGCGTTGAAGTGTATGCAGAGGTTCTTTGTACGTAGGGACGATGATGAGGTGATGAATTTTTTTAAAATCATCAAATTTTTGTGCATCTTCAAGCCAATCATGTTGCATACTGGCGTTGATCCGAATGTGCGCGAGCAACGAGAGTATTGCCATGGTGAGCGAGCGGTACAACCAATAGACTGAAAAAGCGATGATGTAGTACGACACCAGAATAGGGACCACAAACGATCCCCAAAATGGGAAGAGAATGAGTGACCAAGAGACAAAACCAGGCAAAATTTCTAGAAATCGCTGGGTTTTCACCGGATGACGGCGGACATAACGCTTGAGCATACCGATATTATAGAGCCAATTTTCAATTTACAATTTTGCAATTTTCAATAAGTGGAATAGTGTGACATTTGAAAATTATATATGAAAGAGTTGATGAGCATTGACTTCAACAATATGCTCGAGTTGGTGGAAGCTCATGTTTAGCTCTTTTGCCACAGATTCATATGTTTCTTTGATATTTGCTGGTTCATTGGATGTTCCACGCTTGGATTGAGGGCTCAAAAAAGGACTGTCAGTTTCTAGAAGCAGCCTCCCCAGAGGTGTAGCATGAAGAAGGTCACGTATATGTTGCGCATTTTTGTATGTAACATTGCCTGCAAAACTAATATATCCTCCCATATGAAGTGCTTCTTCAAGATAAGGAACCGATCCCGACATGCAATGAAGAACGAATGATGGAATGATGCCGTCCGTGGTAGAGAAATGACGCAGTGTATCAAGATTATCTGTATATGCGTTGATGTCTTCTTGCTCTTTTTCTTCTGCAGAGCGTGTGTTGCGACAGTGGATTAGGAGCGGTCTGTTGAACTGTTTGGCGAGTTGGATGTGAATGCCAAACAGTTTCCGTTGGAGAGTTCTTTTTACTTGAGCCTGTTCTTTGGGAAGATCGTGAAGTTCGCAGTAATCGAGTCCACACTCGCCAATTGCCACAACTTCCTCGTTTTGTAACCATGCCTCAAACTGTGAGCGGATTGCCTTAATATTCAGAGTAGCAGTTGCTTCTTGCGGGTGAATACCGATAGCTGCTTTTGTTCTCATCAATGTCTTGCTTAGTTCGATACTTTTTCTGCTGGATTCAAGATCCACCCCTGGTAATATAACCATATTGACATGGCACTCCTGCGCCTTCTGGCGAATTTCTTCTGGGTGTTCGCAAAGCGGGGAAAGGTTAAGATGAGCGTGAGTATCAATCATGAAGGAAGCGTATAGCGTCTAGCAGAGAGCGTCAAGGGAGAGGTGGGGTATAGGGTCAAGAAGATATCGATGATATAATGAAGTCCGTATGAACCGCCAATCCATCTTGCTTATTGTTCAAATTGTCATTTCGCTTCTTCTTGTGGGGGCTATTTTGCTCCAAGCACAAGGGAGTGGACTTGGAAGTACCTGGGGAGGTGGAGGAGAGAGTTTCCATACGAGGCGAGGAGTTGAAAAAGTGCTTTTCCGTTCGACTATTATCTTGATTATTGTGTTCTTCTGTGTCTCAATTGCGGCAGTAGCTCTTCGATAATAAGGAGAAACGCGATATGCGTGGTTGGCGTCGCACGTTGTGGTACGTGCAAGCATTTTATGATCGTCACAAGACAGTTCTTATCGTAAGTGTCATTGCTGGCGTCATTCTTTCCCTTATTTCGATTCGATTATTTGCTGTGATCCCAGGATTGAAAAAAACGATATATATTGGTCGTGTAGGACATTATTCACTTGCTGCGATCCCCCGCGATATTCAAGAAAAAGTAAGTTTTGGTTTAACCCAAAGTTTTGAAAATGGAGACGTTGTTCCTGCTCTCGCATCCTCATTCTCACGGGAAGAAAATGGAAAAGCCTACCGTTTCACAATTCGGCCCAAAGTCGCGTGGCAAGACGGAAAAGAAGTAACTCCTGAGGATGTGACGTACAACTTTGCAGACACCCAAGTTTCTCGTTCTCAAAATGATATTGTGTTCCGTCTGACAGCACAAAAACAAGATCCCAATGCACAAGAGCCAGTCCTCCCTGTTTCTTTTACCTCTATTGTGTCACAACCTTTGTTTCGTCAAATCAGCTATCACAATATTTTGTTCCAACCACGACAAGAAATTGTTGGGCTTGGGAAGTATCGTATCGCATCGATTAGTAATCAAAGCGGAAGTATTGATGAAATGACATTGGAAAGCAACTCTGACGAACTTGTCTATCGCTTTTATGCGACAGAGCACGATGCCATTATCGGATTTAAACGTGGTGAAGTTGACACAGTAGAAGGACTATTGGGCACAGAAGATTTGAGTGCCCAGCAAAATGTGGGTGTGACTGCACGTACACATACTGATGAATATATCGGTCTCTTTTTTAATATGGTGCAGCTGGAAAATATTAATAATCCTCTTGCAAATAAACAATTACGTCAGGCACTCAACTTTGCTCTTCAAAAACCGACCCAAAATCGTGCGATTTCACCGATCGATCCGCAATCATTTGCATACATTACCCAAGCAAATGATGTAGAAAATTACAATCAAAATATGACGACAGCAACCAATTTACTCATGAAGTTAGAAACACCCACCAAAATCGTATTAGATCTTCAGACACCGCCTAACTATACGTCGATTGCCGATCAAGCGAAGCATGATTGGGAAGAGCTAGGTAATATGACTGCAGATCAATGTGAACAGACCAACGCAGCTCCACGAGATCAATGTGAGAATAAGCGGATTCAAGTCAATGAACACATCACGAGTTTCCCTGACACGCAGAATTTTCAAGTTATTGTCGCAGGACAGCAAATTCCCAATGACCCTGATCAGTACACGATGTGGGATTCGACACAGCCGACTAACTTTACACACTATAAAAATCCACGAGTTGATAAGTTACTTGAAGATGGGCGTCGTACCACAGATAAGGAACAACGCAAACTCATTTATCAAGAGTTTCAAACCACACTTGTGCAGGATTCACCTGTTATATTTTATCAATACATCACCACATACGATGTGGCACGGAAAGTAAAACTCTTGTAAGGTATTAGATTATAGCGAGTAGAGAGTAGGTAAAAGGAAAATATGTTTACTGTTAGAGTCTGTGTGACTTTAACAAAGATATTGTGAATCGAAAGAGATTTCTCGACTCCACTTCGTTTCGCTCGAAATGACAATCGTCAACTTTTCTTATAAATTTCTGTCAGTGAATTTTCAAAAAGGATAATGGCGTTTGGTTTAATGCGATCCTGCAGTTTTTGCATCGCCTCTTCTTCTGTGTCCGCAATTACAATATTGGTTTCCTTAAACTTTTTATTTTTCAGCCCTTGCAAAATTGCATCTTCATTTGCGCCCCGAATAACTGCCACCATGTCTGCGACTTGAGTGATTTCTTCTCCAAATATTTCATTTGCCTTTGCTTGCAATTTGCCCATTTCTACAAAACCCGGCGTAATGACAATTTTTTGTGATCCCTTCAATGCTTTTAATACAGCAAGCGATTCACGGGCAGTCCCCGGATTACTATTGTATCCATTGTTCAACAATAAAATATTGTGTTCAAGCAATGTAGGTTCGAGTCTCGCATGAATAAATGGAAGTGTGCGCAATTTTCCTTTGATCTGTTCGTTAGTGAGTCCGAGTGTGTGAGCGAGGAGGATTGCAGGCACTGTATTGATAGCATTGTGTTTTCCCAGGAGAGGGATAAAAAAATGAAATAGACTCCTCTCTTCTCTCCCCTTGGAAAGGGGAGAAGGAAGAATGACATCATATTCGGTTCCTGCACGATCGATGACGACGTCAGTTATCAATGAAGGACCATACCAATTCACGTTGTTAGCAATATGATGTGATGCGAGGATCTGCTTGTTCGATTCATGGACAAATGTCGGGACATTTGGATGGACAGTTAGAAACTGCATAAACTCATCTTCCAATTGCAGTTCAGTTCCAAAACGCTCCACGTGTGCCAGTCCAATGGGAGTCAGAATTTTATACGAAGGTTTCAAAAACTCCACAAATTCTTTCATATCGCCAGGGTTGTACTCACCAAGCTCCACCACAAATACATTGTGCTGCGAAGTTACATCGTTCAAAATCACGCGTGCAATCCCGATCATGACATTGATGTTTCCCGGTGTTTGCAACACATGTTTTGAATCAGAAAGAACATGTGTCACGATATTTTTTGTTGATGTTTTTGCAAAACTTCCTGCAATGCAAATAACGTCCAACCCCTCGTATTGGAGTCGTCGCAATGTAATGGTTGCTCTCCAAATGACAAAGGAAAAATAGAGATGTTGGGGATACATGAAAAGTGTGTTCCACAATGCCAGCGATCGTTCTTGTCCAAACATTGGGGCAGTGCATTGAGTGAGGGTTTTTAACAATTTTAATTTTGTCGTCCATTCTTTCGGATGGATGTGCTGCTCACGTGATTGTTCGCCGATCCATACCAGTGTACGTTTCCACTCATATTCGGATTGTTGCAATATAGCGAGGAGTGTGTCGAGAGGTTGAGTCTTGGTGGGAGTCACCAACTCCTCTTGTGTTCTCCCCTTCAAAAGGGGAGAAGAATTATCTTTCTGAAGAAAAGAGAGAATGTCATTGCCGACTTGTTCAGGTAGCTCATGGTGAGGAAAGTGTCCCGTGTTGTATGTTCGCAACTCGCTATTGGGAATAAGTTGATGAAATTTTTCACCATGTTCGAGTGGAGGAAATTTCTTTTGTGCTCCCCACACAAGCAATGTTGGAATTGCAATCTTTGGAAGGTGGGAAGAGATATCTTCACGTAAAATTTTTTTAAGTGTAAGTTGTTGTGAACGATTGGCATGAATGTAGTCGGTTTCTGCTCCAAATGCTGCGTACAACTTTTGACGCGCGGTTATTTTCAATGTTCGTTTCACGCTAATTGGTAATAATTTACTTCCAGCGCGCAAGAGTTGTTGTTTAGGAGTCAGTGTGGAAGGAATCCCTGAAGCGTCAATAAGAATGAGATTTTGCGGTTGCGGTTCAAGTTGCAAACCGCAATACACAGCTGCAATCTTGCCACCATACGAATGACCGATCAGTGAGAAAGAATGACGAGTGGCTAGTGACTGGTGACTAGTGTTATTCCGACCTTGTTGAATAAAATCGATAAAATGGGAAAGCCAGTGTGCGTACTGTTCAGTGGTCCACCCCTCAGTTGGTCCTTGGCTCTGACCAAATCCCGGAAGATCAGGAATCACTACTGTGTAGTGGTCGGAAAGGAACGGAATGAGAGGTAGCCAAGCTTCCCAAGTATTGGCCCATCCGTGCAACAAAATGAGCAGAGGCCCTTTGCCGAAGGTTTCAACATGAATGGACAATCCGTCTACTTGTATCGACTGCATGAGTTCATTATACTTTGTTAGAGCTTAGAGATATAGAGCTTAGAGATAGGGAATGCGTATATGAAAGCACACATGTTCATATTGGGAATGGGACTGGCTTCCTTACTCTTTACAGGATGTGTGAGCACCAGTGCTCCTGTGGAACAACAATCACTCACATTACCATCGAGTGTCCCGACAAGTACACCGAGTTCAACTCCAATGAAAGGAATAAAAATGATGACAGCGACTCTCATGAAAATTCACACGGCAAAAGGTGATATTGAAATTCAACTCTATCCACAAGACGCTCCAAAAACGGTAGAAAACTTCGCCACACTTGCGAGTGAGGGCTATTACAACGGGTTGACATTTCACCGTGTCGAACCAGGGTTTGTAATCCAAGGTGGTGATCCAAATGGCAATGGGACGGGTGGTCATTCTATTTTCGGTGATACGTTTGAAGATGAACTCAACCCAAACACACAAAGTTACAAAGACGGATATAAAGAAGGTGTAGTCGCTATGGCAAATCGGGGACCAAACACGAATGGAAGCCAGTTCTTTATCATGCTCGCCGACACTCCACTTCCACATGCATATACCATTTTTGGAAAAGTCGTGAGGGGGCTTGATGTGGTACACAAAATCGCCGTTGGCGACAAGATGATTTCTGTCACAATAGAAAAGTAGAGAATATTTTTGAGTAGATCCTTCAGCTTGAAGTTGCACTTCATGCTTCAGGATGACACCGACTTGCAGCGCGTGTCATTTTTGAAAGTATTTTTTCTTTTTCAATTTTTCGGGTAACAAGCTGTCACCTGTATACATCTCGTATCCTTTTCCGTATCCAATCTCTTTCATGAGTTTGGTTGGAGCATTACGAACTTGCAGCGGAATTGGCAGGTTTCCAAATTGCCGCACATCGGCGAGAGCGCTCATGTATGCATCATAGGCGCGCCGGTCCTTTTTCGCAGTTGCTAAATACACCACACCATGAGCTAAATTTTCTTGACATTCTGGTAACCCGATCGTATTGCATGCTTGAAATACAGCGTTGGCGACGACCAGGGCTGTCGGTTGTGCCATACCGATGTCTTCGGAGGCAAAGACGACCATACGCCGCGCGATAAACAAAGGATCTTCACCGGCATCCACCATACGAGCAAGGTAGTAGAGCGCTGCGTCGACATCACTGGCGCGCATACTTTTGATAAAGGCACTGATTGTGTTGTAGTGTTCTTCTCCTGCTTTATCAAAGCGTAAATGCTTTGATTGTAATGTTTCTTTCAGCGTTTCAAGCGTTATTTTTCCGTAGAGTTTTATTGTGTTTTCAATCATCGTGACACACTGACGACCATCGCCATTGCTCATGGCGATGAGCCAGTCACGGGCATCGGGGGCAATTGTCAATTTTTTAGTTTCTCTGACTTTCTTAGTACTCTCACCTCCCCCTACCCCCTCCTCCAAGAGGAGGGGAAGTTGCAAAAGAGCGCGATCGATAATTTGACTGACTTCATCATCAGTTAATTCATGCAGGACAAAAACACGACAACGAGAGAGGAGGGGAGCGATGACTTCAAAAGAAGGATTTTCTGTGGTGGCTCCAATTAATGTGAGTTCTCCAGATTCAACGTAGGGAAGTAAGAAATCTTGTTGAGCTTTGGAAAAACGATGGATTTCGTCAAGGAAAAGAACGGTGGTTGAAGAAGTTAGTGACTCCTCTTGTGTTCTCCCCTTCAAAAGGGGAGAAGAATTTTTGTGTAGCACTGCCTTTATATCTTCTTTCTTTGCGCTAACAGCTGAAAGTTCGACAAAGGGAACACCGGCTGCCGTGGCCACAATTTTTGCCAACGTGGTTTTTCCGACCCCTGGTGGTCCCCAAAAAATCATGGAAAACAACTCACCTTGTTCAATCGCTTTACGTAGTGGTTTGCCTTCACCGACTAAGTGAGATTGGCCAATATATTCATCCAGTGCTGTGGGACGCAAGAGAGAGGCGAGTGGTTGCATGAACCTAACGCTATCAAAAACCCAAAGAAAAAGCAAATATTATTGAATCGGTCTGTGCTCTGAAGTTGCAAGCGCTTTTTGAACCCCGAGCTTGATAGCTTTTTCTATTTCTTTAGGTGTAAGCTCAAAATCCTTCGCTATCCTGATTTGATCCTCCAATAACTTTTGTTGTGCTTCAACCCCGTTGCCTCTTGCTTCGGAGTGGGTCAGAGCACTACTCAGAGAGGTAAGCGTAGCTTCAATCGTTCTTTTTCTGTCCATATCACCTTTCTATTGGTTTGAGAGGGCGTTTGGGTCATTCAAATGAAGTGAAAAATTTACCGGAGGAAAAGGAAGATCATTATTTTGAGGATCTGCATACTGCACGTTTTTCTTGAGTTGATTGATGGTAGCTTGCATTGGTCCGACCACTCCTGGGGAGCTACTTGGAATGGCGCTCGGTGTTGGCTGGAGTTGCGAAGTTGAGGATGATGTGGTGAACACTGCCAGGACGAGACTTAGTAGTACAACACCCACGAGGATTGACACAATGATAAATATTGGATTGAGTTTTTTCTTGGGTGTGACCACCTTTTCTTCTATGCGTGGATGTACATCAGTGGGGAGTGTTGCTTCGGCGGAAAGCGATGTGTGATCTACGAAACTGGTTTGGTCAAAATTTTCGTCACTCATCGTGAGAGCTCCTGAATATATTCCACATTTTGATTCAACAATGTAAATAGAGGGGTAAGTTGTGTTTGAATTTGATGAAACGAGCTCGCATCGAAATGATCGATACTTTGATCATACTTTGCCAGTACTTGTGTCATGGTGTCGTGCATTGTGCTCAGGTCGCTACTAATCTGGTCACTGCCACGTTGCTTATCTGTTCGCACTGTTTCACTGATAGGAGCAGAAGCGATGTAGGTGTTGAGAGTGTCTTGCGATATCGCTAATTGATCAATGGCGGCTTGAACAGCTCCGATGCGGATGAGAGAGAGCGCTTCGTAGCAATCTGCCAAAATGGTTGGTGTTTGGGTGTCCATGAATGTGGCTTCTTGTTCAATGGTGGTGCGGTCAGTCGCGATTTCCACACGTGCACGATGGCGGTTGAGCATATCAGTCAGAAGCGCAATTTGGCTTTCAAGTGCACTTTTACGTGTGAGTTCTATCCCAGGATTGGTATCCAGCGTTGTTTTCAGAATTTGGATATAAATGAGCAGAGTATCGACACGATCGAGCATCACTTGCCTTGCCGCCGTCACCGCATCGCGCTGGGACGCAAGTGTTTTCAATTGATAGTATTGTTGTGCGGCAATAGAAAACTGTTCTTCTGAGTTACGATAGGAATTGAGCAACTGACTATACTGTTGTTGCATGTCAGCGATGGAAGTGGTTGGAGTCGCTGTTTGTGCATGAGCAGCCAACGTTGGTTGTGCAACCAACAGGAGAGCAATGCTAAAGAACAACACAAAACGCTTCATTACATATAGTGTACCAGAATCGTTGAAGAGTTTACTAGTTGGCTCATTTAATAATGGCCACCTAAAAGTTGCATAAATAACTCAATCGTCTGCGCATCAGCTGCATTTAATTCCCGAGCGATATGCTCAATAGAAATTGGAGAAGTTTGTATGCCTCCATCAACGTTGCTTTTTTCCACAACTATTCTTTGTGTCTCTTCCTGTGGAGAAGAGGATGATACGATGAGTTGTTCTGACATAGGAATTATTGTTTGAGTATTTTATCACGTGCAAAGGCAGCTGCTTCAAAGAGACTTTCAAATGTGCCGGTATCAAGCCATTGACCATTGACGAATGCAACATCCAACTTGCCTTCTTGCAGATATACATTGTTCAAATCTGTGATCTCTAGTTCTCCGCGTGCTGATGGTTGCAAACTCTTTGCTTTTGCAACCACAGAGTTGTCATATACATACAGGCCAGTGACCGCATAGTTGGATTTTGGCTCTTTTGGCTTTTCTACAATGGAAATGACCTTGTGATTCTCGTCAAAGGTCACGACGCCAAAGCGCTCTGGATCCTTCACTTGTTTTGCAAAGACACGAGCTCCCGTTTTGAACTCTTTCACTGCTTGTGAAAAGTCGTCATCGAAAAGATTGTCGCCCAAGATCAATGTGACATCATCATCGCCAATAAAGTTTTCTCCAATTACAAATGCTTGTGCGAGTCCTTCCGGTTTATCCTGAATTTCATACGAGAACTTACATCCAAATTCTTTTCCCGACCCAAGTAGTTTCAAAAAATCGCCTGCATGATCCGGAGCAATGATGATCAAGATTTCACGAATTCCTGCATCAATTAACGTCTGAAGTGGATAAAAAATCATCGGTTTATTGTAAATCGGAAGCAATTGTTTACTGGTAACTTTGGTAAGTGGATGAAGTCGTGTTCCAGCTCCACCAGCGAGAATAATTCCCTTCATACGTTCTCCTTACGATTTTAGGTGACACTGATAAGGAAGCTTAACATGAGCGTCCCCAACAGTCCAACAATGGCATATTCTAACACGAGACGTGGTGTGCGGATGCTTCCTGCGTGGACACTAATTCCCCAGATTGCATATGCACTCCCAACTAAAATAGCAAAGATTGTTTTCAAGAGTGAATCAGTCGTTGTGGTATATAACGACAGTAACAAGGCTTCGATGATGATAAGAGCGGTGTAATGATATGGATGTTGTGTGAGTTCTTGGTGGACCATAGATGTTTAGAAAATACTGCCGGCTCGTGTGAGCAACACGACGAGTCCGATTCCAACTAAAAAGAGAATATGGGCGATATTTTTGCCTGCGATGCGCACGGTGTGGCGACGATGTGTCAGCCACATGTCCAGAGCCAATACAACAAGGAGGACGATGAGGATACTCAGCATGATCGACTTCATGATTTGAAGGGGAGTGAACGCAAAGAGTGTTTGTGGTTGATGGCTATTGCCCAGTGACAGTGTTGGGTTTGCATCCGCAAGGAGTTTGGGTACTGATTCTTCTCCTGCGACCTGTGGAGATGGTGTGGAAGGTGGGAGAGGCTGGGCCGTTGTCAGTGCTTTTGTACTGATCGTGGGCGTATTGACGAGCTTGGACCCAAACATTTGGACGACAAGTGTGGTATCACTACCCAGAAGTGAACAATTGACGGCCGCTACCCCGATATCCTCATAGCGTGGATTCATAATGTTTTCGCGGTGAGTGGGCGATGCCATCCAGGCAGCCACCATCGAAGAAGTGTCAGAGAAATCGCGTGCGAGGTTTTCCCCCGCTACAGAATATTGATATCCCGCATTTTTAATAAACACCCATGGAGTGATCCCGCTGGGAGAAATATGGGCCCAGTATTGATCGGCACACATATTATTCCCTTTGGCGATCGCGGCAGAGACAAGCTTGCCGTCGATAGAAAGGGGAGCTAAACCACCATTAGTGCGTTGTTCATTGGTTTGTGCTACCACTTGTGAAGCGGTAATACTTGAGGAAAAACCGAGTACCGCCGGAACGATTGTATGTGAAGTTGAAAGTGTCCCAACCAGAAGCTTACAGCCGACAAGAATGGCTCCAACAACCAACAACCCCTCGAGATGAAGAATTCGTGGACGGTGATTATTTGATGTTCTTGGCGAAAAAAGGTGCGCAATCGTTTGCCACATACTCGAGTGTCAGTATGAAGTTTTTGGTCGGGGAGTGCAAGCGGGAGCTGATATATGTGGTTTGAAGCCTATTGATGTATATAGATCTTGAAAAACATGTTTATATCGTGTATAATCGCCGAATAATTATTATAAGCCTGGAGAAGTATGAAAAAAGTACTCTTTGGTGGACTCATTCTTGCTAGCTTAGCTGCTGCAACAACCGTGTTTGCCAGTGTATCAACCTACACAGCCTCGAGTTTTTCGCAGTTTTGTGCTCAGAACTCATCGATTTGTAGTAAAAACGAGCACCCAGGTAGCAGATCTGGGAGTGTTTCTTGCCCTTCCTCGAATCAAATCATAACCACTGTCTATGTACACGCTGGGAATGGTCAAACCGTATTCCAACTTCCAGATCCTGGATATAGTGCTTCCTTCAGTAATTCGAATAGAACTGTTACAGTGAGTGTGGTTGGAACAGGTTCAAATCATCCAAATTTGAGTTGGATTGCTGTTGTTTGTACAATACAAGCTACACCAACCCCCACACCGACCCCTCACCCAACCTCGACACCGGTTCCTACAGTAACCCCAGTGCCAACCAGTACTCCGGTCCCAACGAGTACACCACAGCCAACTGCCACACCGGAGCCGACATCGACTCCTGAACCGACCAGTACACCGGAACCAACCAGTACTCCAGGGACTTTGGCAACCCCAACGCCCGCTCCAAGTACTACACCGGACCCAAATGCAGGACAGCATTCCTCCACTGCGATCAACCCTGATCCAGTGTGTGCTGGACAAAACTTTGATGCCGCACTGTATGTGAGTCGCGATGGCCAGCCAGTTGCAGGTGTCAATGTGAAGTTTGTGTATCACAATGAAGCAAAATATGCAGTTACTCAGGCCGATGGTCGTGCAGGGGTGACATATGGGTACGTTGATGACGAAGATGTCCAATTTTCGCCAGAACAAGGTTTCCCAAGCCAACTGCAAAAGGTGATCCAAGCCACCAACTGTATCCCAGTTCCTGCAGCTCCTACGACTGGTCAAGTCTTGGGTGCGACCACCATGGCTCATACCGGTGTCGTCGATGACGCCGTAGCTGCATTTGCTGGTGGATTTGGTACACTGATGACTGCAGTGGGAGCAGTCCTCTATGCCAAGCGCACATAATCGAATACAAAAACAAAAGAAACGCTCTCTTCGTTCGCGACGGGAGCGTTTTTGGGATTGGTGGAAAGCTTGCCAGAAACGCGGTTACAAAAAATTGCATGCATGGCGTAATGTGATTCCACTGTTGTGTATAGGGATTGGTCTCTTGTTCATGGGGTACTCGGGGGTACATTTCTCTTTAGAACATCGGGCTTTAGTTCTCAGTGCTTCAGAGGTTAAAACATATCAACAAGTTGCTCCTGTTCACGTACCAACCCCAACGCATATTTTTATCAAGTGGTTTATTGACGTTGATGTAAGCAATGCTGCCCTCGTGGACGGTCAATGGGCGGTCTCGCCCACAACAGCTTCATATCTGGTGCAATCGGCAGCTCCAGGCCAGAGGGGAAATATCATTATTTATGGGCACAATTTACGTTCGATCATGGGTAATATTCGCGCGCTGAAGGGTGGAGAACGCGTGGTGGTCACCACTGAGGATGGAGCGATCCATACCTACAGAGTCACACAAACCACTGAAGTTGATCCTAGTGACGTGCGGCTATTGCAGCCGACAAAAACAGAGACGCTCACGTTGTACACATGTTCAGGATTGCTGGATAGCAAGCGATTTATTGTCCGTGCTGTCCCTCTTTAACCAATCTTCATTTTGTATAAGTTTTCGATAAAATCGATCCCTGCGTAGCCCGCTAAAAAGGAGATTTGCCATTGTGCAGAGCCCACAAGTGCCCCTGCAGCCGAGCCAATGACCCCTGAAATGAGCACGGAGGTAGCAAAATACGAAGACTTGAATTTTTGTTTCTTTTTGGAAGAGCGATGTTTGGCGAATCCAACCAATCCGCGAATGACTCCACCACTAAATCCTGCGATCACATACATGAGAAATTGTTGCATCGTTCTAGTATAGAAAGATGCTGCATAGCTCAACAATAGGGAATCATTTACCAGTTTTTTTTGTCACTTCTTGTTTAGCACGATCGACCATCTCTTTAGCGTGGTGCTTTCCTTGGCTGATCTTCTCTTCGACCATTGGAGCTTGCTTTTGTGCTTCTTCCTTCATCGTTTCTAAATACTCACCCGCTTTTTGTTTTGCGACATTGAGTGCGTTGCCTATCTTTTTACGTGTCTTTTCGTCTTTGAGTGCCATCGTGGCCGCGACAGCAATGCCAGCACCTGCTGCAGCTGCGACCCCAGTAGCGATTGGGTTTATTTTTTGGGTTTTGGAGGAAGATTTATCGTTCATGTGGACCTTCTTTCTATACTACTCATCATTCCAGTAATTGATAAAAGAGAAATGGGCAAGTGGTAAGAAGCAAGAAATAAAAAAAACCACCCTCCAAAGGAAGGTGGTGTGACGTTTTCCGCTATTTTTCAAGGTCGCGGTTTCGATCACCCAGGGAGAGTTTGCGAGGGTCATCGGGGCTGAACACAAATTGAATGATCCAGCCACGACTTCGTCTTTCAATCCGCAATTCCAGGTTGTATGTTCCCAATTCCTCAGGAAACTCACCTTTCAATTGCTGAATTTGTCCCCAGATATAGGATTTAATCCGCTGGGCCATTTTTTCATCAGGATTGTCAATATCCTCTGGAAGTCCACTGAAGAGATTCAGTACCCCCTGAGGGTATTGGCTTTTAATTATTCTTCCGATGAGAGGTATTAACCGCTCGTATGCTTCAGCCTTATAATCGGCTTCATCCCAATGTGAGCTCACTTGCTCTTCTCCTTGTTGGAAAACTGTGCTTTGTAATTATACTACAAAAGTCCTATATTAGCAAGACTTGATCAATTTGGTAACAAAAATAAAAACCTCACTACATATGTAATGAGGTTTTGTGGAGGCTCCTTTTACAGGAGGCGCCCTAAAGCATCCATGAGTTCAGGACCACCAGCCCAAGCTGTGATAAAAGCAGCTATCAAAAGAACGGTCCCAAGACCGCATTGAAGGGAGTTGTTATCTCCATGTCCCAGGATTAGAATTAACGCTGCAGCGATCGCACAGGCAGCATATCCAATCCCGACTCCAATACCTTTCGCCATTTTCTATTCCTTCATTATTCTCTTATAAGCTCAAAAGAGGAATTCCTTGAGTTAGTAAAAGATAAGAACGAAGTCTAGATTCTATCAATATGGCCCAATCCTGTCAATAATTATGGGATTAACGTAAGAATTCTTATGGAGAGGTCCTTCGCTTTACACATCCTGTCCCTTCGTGGGATACTGCAACGATGCGGTCAATTCTTGTCCCAAAATTAAAAACGCTTTTGGTCCTTTCGATTCTTATTTTCTTGTGTAATCTTGTATTGAAATCAGTCTTCATTGCATCAATACCACCCATTTTAACGAATGATGAAGCGTATTATGCGACTGAGGCTCAAGCAATCATTGCGAGTGGCTCTGATGTCAGCGGAACTTGGCACCCATGGCAGTTGGCTCCTGCCAATCCTCTGTACTCGGAACTAACAGGGACTCTCTATATTCCAGGTTTTCTCCTCTTTCCGCATCATACACAAATTGCAATGAAGGTCGTCCCGATTCTGTTTGGGAGCCTTCTTCCAATTGTATTGGGGCTTATTGTGTACAAATTCTTCAAAAGGAAAGTATTTTTTGTTACAACGGCCTTGATCGCAACGTGTAATCCGTGGATTTTTCAATTCTCAAGAATGAGTTTTGATTCATTTCCTGGTATCTTTTTTTATTTTTTAGGAATTGTCGGTATCCTTTACTTGAAAGGGTGGAAAGTACTGTTGGCATGTATTCCATTTTTCCTAGGGTTTTATCAATATCAAGGGTACAAACCACTGTTGGTGCCGTTGGTTTTGCTGACGGTTGTTTGTGTGATGTGGAAGGAGAACGGTGGCGATCTACGACGATCGCTGATGAAATATGTCCCCCATCTTATGTTGCTCGGTGTTTGTTGTGCGTTGGTGGGAATCTATAGTATTCGCTTACCGCACCTCCTCTCCTCCTCTCGAATTGGAGAATTTGCGATTAACACTGCCGCGCTTGGCCAAACGGTGACCACGAATCGACGCGTAAGTTTTGCAAATCCATTCACTCTTTTTTTTGAAAATAAACCATTTACCCTCATCAATGAGCTGAAACGTCGTTTTGTGGCATCCTTCGATTTAGCTTGGCTTTTTGAACATCGAAATGACACGGTTGATACATTTGCGGTGACTGCGTTTGGGTTTTTATATGAGATTGATTTTCTCTTGATTCTGTATGTCATATCGCAGCTTCCTCTTCAAAAAAACTGGCGACTACTGCTTTGTTTTTTTGGGGGACTGATTGTTTTTGGAACGCTTGCCAATGTACTCAAAGATGAGCAACTTTGGTTGACGTTTCGGGGAGGTTTCACCATTATTGGCTTCGTGCTTGTTGCAAGTATTGGTTTTGGTCTGATCTTGCAATTGAAGAAGAAATTTGTAAGTCTTGCCTTGATCGGATGTTATGCTCTTTTCGTCGGTTCATTTTTCTATCAGTATTTTTTCCGTTATCCGCTGCTAGCGACCAAAGATTTTTTCTTTTATAATCGTGTCGTAGCAAATTACATTGAACGCCAACCAAACCGTCCGATCGTCATTTTTACACAGACGCCCAAGATTCTTTTTGATGATATTCTTGCGTACAATCATCTTATTACGCAGCAGACACTTCCAGCTTTGCATATCGCGTATCAGCAACAAAAATTTGGTTTGAATATGATTCAGTTGCAAGAAGGGTGCTTTGATCCCCGATTGGTTGCGACAGAGTCAGGGACGACTGTTTTGGTGGACTACAGAGTGAGTCCTTGTCCCTCTTCAAATCCTCTTGCCACCGCGTCGGCGAAGCCTGTGG
>PSRQ01000054.1 GCA_003176165.1 Candidatus Cerribacteria bacterium 'Amazon FNV 2010 28 9' | reverse complement strand
TCCCACTGCGACAAATTTCTCAACACCCGCTTTACGTGCTTCTTCCATGAGAAACACTCCCATAAGAAGGTTGTCATAAAAAAGTGTTCCAGGATTTTCCAAGTTATACCCAATACCACCGACATTGGCTGCCAGGTGAATAACGATGTTAACTTTTTTTACAAGACGAGCACATACTTCTTTTTCCCGTAAATCTGCAGTTTTTGAACGCGGAATAATAATATTTTTTGAAGGGACCCCTTTCTCTTTTAATTGAGCTACAATATGAGCACCAAGAAAACCCGCTCCACCAGTAAGAAGAATTTTTTTCTGTGTAAGGTCAAGCTTTTTCATGGGATTCATCCTATCACATCACCAATATTTATTTAAGCCACCTATATAAGGAAATAATGAATTGATTATGCAGGAGATGGAAAAAAAGGAAAGATTTGTTTTTTGTATATCGGGTTGCAACGGTATATTCTTCAGCAAATTGCTTTTTAAAAGCTGTGGTTCCTTTTGAGGCACTATGAATTCGGAATGCTGCTAAAGCTCCTGGAACTACGATTGGATTCCCCACCTTTTCGTACAATCGTAGCCAATATTCATAATCCATTGTGTAGTGGAGTTGCTTATTAAATAGGCCAACTTTCTTTAAGGCCTTTACTTTTATGAATACGGCAGGTTGAGGGATAGGATTCAAAATGAAAAGCAGCCATTTTTTTAAAATCAAACGCCATAATCGTTTATATAAACGAATCGCATGTTGTATTTTTTTGCCACTTGTATCAACAATGAATGCATCACCAATCAACCACTGTTTGCTTGGATGCTTTTCAAAAGCATCTACAACATACCCAAACACATCTACTTTATAAAAATCATCAGAATTAATGTAGGCAAAAATATCATTCTCTTTCGCATGTTTTAAAAATTGATCGATACCTTTATTGATTGCATCTGTCTGTCCTTCATCTTTTTCGCTTTTCCAAATTAATTTACTCCCATATGATTTAAGAATTTTTAGTGTATCATCGGTTGATTTTCCATCTATCACATAAAGCGAAACATTTTTTTTTTGAAGAAAAACACTTTCAATCGTTTGCGTAATAAATTGCGCCTGATTAAAGCTTGGAATAACAATATAAAAATGTGGGTTATTTTTTTTCATCGATAGCTCTTTTACGAATAATCTCTTCTAATTTTTTATCGAGTTCATGAAAAGAAATACGATTCATAAGTGCAATATAGGAAAGGATCATAAAGCCTACCACAACCAAAAAATCAAACACCCGTGCCACGTGTAGATCTTGTGCAACACCATTTATTGTCTGAGGAAAAATCGAAAGAAAAATAAAACCAATCCAGATTGCAAACCACATACCAAACTCAAATGCTTCAAGATGATTTTTTCGCCTATGGATACGAACAACGTACAACATAAACAAACCAAAAAAGACACAGATCGCTTGGATAAATGTCATAGTCCAACTCTCCAACGTAATAAACATCCTCCCACGTGAGCAGCATCGAGAAGAGTCATTCCTTTTTCTGTATCATGATAAATTGTATCGATTTCTAAAATTTTAAATGGGATACGGTCTTTTGCAACTAATGCAGCAATCTCTCCTTCAACTTCGTATCCTCTCGATTTCCATTTCAATTTTCTATACGCCTTTTTAGTCATTCCTTTATATCCAGAAGGAATATCGGGTATATAAACTCCAAAGAGAAAATTCAGCCAAATAGATGCACACTTATTTCCCAGAAAGCGGAAAAGAGGCATCGTCGTCCCCATATTTCGAACACCAAACACAAATTGATACTCTCTCAAAGCTTTGAAAAAACGAGGTAGCTCTTTTGGGTCATGCTGATCATCAGCATCGACGAACACGACTGCATCAGCACTCAGTTTATTAAATACATATTCGCACCCCGTTTTGAGAGCTGCTCCCTTTCCTAAATTAGTTTCATGGATAAGCACATTGTCCACATGTTTTTTTGCAATGCTCGCCGAAGCATCCTTACATCCATCGACAACTACAACTATATTATGTGTGTAGTTCTGGATCTTTTTAAGAACACGACCAATATATTTTTCTTCGTTGTATGCCGGCACAATAATCCAAGTATTCATCGCCACGAGTGTATCAAGTTTTCTCGTATTATGCTATGCTCGCTTTATGAGAAAAAGTCGTCTTTTTTTCGTATGCATAATACTCTTTTTTTTATTCACCCGACTCTATCCAATTTGGGGGAATAATTTCCCCTTCGCATACGACAATGCAAAAGATAGTTTAGTGATGATGGAGATGTGGCAACAACACAAACCAGCACTCCTTGGCCCCGTTACGAGTCTTGAGGGCTTATTTCAAGGACCGTTGTGGTATTACATTGCGCTCATTCCAAACGTCATTTTTTCATTTCGACCAATTGCGAGCGTGTTGACCGTCATCTTTTTTGGACTTATCACATTGTGGGTTCTGTACCGATACAAAGGGAAACTTGTAACACTTCTATACACAACATCAGTCGCAGTTGTCTCAACACAACAAACGGCATGGACACCATATATCATCATGTTTTCTTCTCTCTTTGCATTCCTATCTCTTGAGCATCTAAAAAAGTCGAAACTGACCACTCGTTGGTGGATTATGTTATGTATTGCCATCGCCACTATGTTTCACTTTGAAATTGCGTACGCGATCGTGTTTACTTCTTTATTTGTTGTCTTAATAATTACTCAAAAATTAAAGCTAACAGTTCGGCAACTGATTATTGGCTTATTTATTGCGTTGATTTCTTGTGTTCCTCAAGCTATTTTTGAAGTAAAGCACCAATTTCTTGAAATTAAATCTATTTTGTTCTTTATAACCCATTTTTCATCTGCAAAGAATGCCGTGCAATCAAATGCTCATGGACTTGCACGCATAGGAGAAATTGCGAGTTATACAGCATCGAGCGCGATCAATGCCATTCTCCCTTTTACACTCCCAATTCCAACTTTTCTAGAGACACTTCTGCTCATTAGCTTTCTCTTTCTGTATTGGAGATATACCAAACGCTCAACGCGCTCTTGGATTTCATTATATTTCCTTAGTGGGACGTTTCTAGTGTATCTTATTCTTCCCGCAAAACCTTTTTACTTCATATCCCTAACGCCTCTCTGGATTTTCATGGCAGTTGATCTAGTGCGTGTGCTCAAACACCAACAAAAGATAATCCTTACATGCCTACTTGTTTTCAGCAGTGTCATATTTGCTTTTTATAATAAAGCACAGTATCAACACTTAGCAACAACAACTACTATTCTTCTCTCACCACGTATCGCCGCTGTTCATGCAGCATACGCGCTTACAAATAACGAACCTTTCTCTTCGTATCAATATGTTCCGGAAGTCTATGACTATACGTATCAACAAATCTATCTCTACACAAGTAAACTATACAATCGCCCATTACCAATCGAATTTAGTTATAAACCCGGAGAATCTGCCTATATTCCTCAAAAACATGTGACCGCTTCAATGGCACAACCAGCTTTCATTGTTCTCATCGTTGAAAAAGATGATCGTCCTCAATTTTTCCCAGTGTGGTGGAAACAAATGACACAAGGCATGAACATTGTCGGACAGCAACAAATAAATGACTCTATTACGGTATATGTGATGAAACCTTCAATGGCTGTGGCGATACGATAGGATGACGAAATTGGAGTGTGTGATGGTTAACTTCCATTTGTGAATCAAGAAGTGTGTGTTCATTTTGGTATTGAGTAAATTGATCTTGTATGTACGGTGAAACATCAAACTCTGGTTCATAAATAGTCACATGGATTGGAAACGGTGTATCGGTATGCGACAATATCTCATCTCCTATGTATCCATTTGCTGCAAAGCCATACCATGCTGGTAAAAGAGTCCCATGTAGTCTCGCATACTCCCAGAAATAATAACTCCACGCCGTGCGTACACCATATGGCGTACCAAGGATACTCACGCTAAACGGAGTGTTCGCGGGAATCTTTGCATATATTGTATCGAGAACTTCAAGTCGATCAGACAACAGCACTCCCTGTTGAACTTGTACATACGCTTGATGGTTTTTTGTTTGGTCCGAAAACAACTTCAGCTGTAAAGCAAGAATGATCCATATACTGAGCACCAATAGTACTGGTCTTCTTTTCAAGAAGAATGTAAGTGTCCCGGCAAACAGACTTATCAAGAGTGTCCCTATTCCAATTAAAAAGAATATTTCCACTTTTTTCCCTATTAAGAATAATGGAAGTGATGAAAGCATGAGAATGGAGAGAAAATGAAGAGATGAATGTAATGACTGTATTTTTTTCCAAGTGGATAAAAGGAGAAGAAAAAAGCCAATACTCATGGCACACGCGAACGGTGCAGTAAACCCAACAATATTGTTACGTGCAAGCAATCCTATTGCATCAATAATTTGAAGAAATGCGGAGGAGGCAGTTGCTTGAATATTCCCCGATTGGCCCCCAGCGTAGGCAACCATTCCTCGCAGTGATTGGAAATGAAATTTCAGTTCTGAAACAACCAATGGCAATGCACCAAGGAGAATCCCTCCAAAAAAAATCACATATTGTCGAGCCTTTTGCGAAGAGCGCAGAAAAATATAAATAACTGCACAGAGCAGATATCCCAGCACCAATTCGAGCTGAATAATCAGACCCAATACAATTCCAAGTGCCAACGCATTTCCTTTCTGTTTATGAAAAAAAGGTTCTAATAAAAGGAAAAAGACAGGAAACAGAGGCAATGCGAGGACAGGATTAGAAATCCATCGAGCGTACGAAATTGCTTCAAATGATCCCATCCATAAAAGGACTGCAACTACACTTGCTTTGGGGGAAAACAAACGACGAGTCAAGTAATATAAAGGAATGAGGGCCGCAGCATTCACAAACGCAAACACCCACACAGTGACATGGATATTCCAACCACCGACCCAATACAAGACTGCTAATACATAATAAAAAATAACTCCATGATTGACTCCAGGAATATCAGAGGGAGGACCAACTAAGGGAAGATGACGTGTTTCAACAAGCTGACGCACATAGAGGAGATCGCGAGCCTGGTCATACGGAAAAATAATATGTGTATCACCCGGAAGTAAACGAATAAACGTGGCAACGCTTGTACATATCAAAAGGAAGAGGAATATTACCCACTGTTTTTTGTGTGTACTCCACATCCTGAGGACAAATGTTTTCATACCGACTTATTGGCAATAAACCACTCAACAGTTTTTTTCAATCCATCTTCAAGAGTCGTTGTTGATTCCCATCCCAGCTCTTCTTTTGCTTTAGACCCATCAGCAAATAAGAGGAGTGGGTCACCAGGACGAGGAGGAAATTGCTGTATGTTTGCCTTCTTTCCAATATAAGTTTCCAATAACTGAATGACATCTTTGACTCTTGTAGCGTTCTTTCCCGACAAATTCATGTAATGATACTTCCCTTTTTCCAGTTCAAGAGCCTTTATATGAGCATCCACGATGTCATCCACATACACAAAATCTCGTTGGTGCTCACCATTTCCCCAGACAGTCACTTGAGTTCCCTCGCGAATTTGTTGGATAAATCGTGGAATGGCATGCGTTTCAGGCTCGTGATCTTCTCCTGGACCATACAGGTTGAAATACCGAAGGGCAACACAAGTGAATCCATATGCATATGAATACGATGAGGCCAACGCCTCCATTGCTAATTTTGTCATTCCATACGGATTGATCGGCATTGTTCGATCATCTTCTTTAATAGGAACTTGCAATGGTTCTCCATACACAGCTGCAGACGAACTAAAAATCATCGTTTTGATCCCCTGCTTCCTCATTGTTTCAAGCAATATTACAGTTCCTAGCACATTATTCTGCGTATACTCATATGGTTTTTGGACAGATTCACCTGCTTCAATAAAGCTAGCGAGATGAAAAACGACATCAATACCCTCTAGTGCTGTCGCCACTTTTGCTTCATCGAGTATGTCGCCAATTACAGTTGGAAATTCAGTATTTTCTTTTTTATCGAGAACTTTCACTGTATGCCCATGTGTACGTAATGCTCTACATAAGGGTTTCCCCAAGAAACCAGCCCCGCCAGTTACTAAGATATTCATACTATTCTCCTATTGAATGGTATAGACCACAGTATCGTTCGATTGAACAAATGGAATCCTCCCATTATCCACAAATAGTCGCAGTGTCTGATCTTGCGAGCTACGATCGTAGTATACATATGAAATACCTAACTCTCTAGCTTCTTCCTCAAACGAGGATAAAGAGCGTTTTGAAAAAAGGTCATTCACGGCCGTAACTCGAGCTTTAAAAGGTTGATTGTGAGTTTCCAATAAATATGTCCCAGCAATATACGAATCTCTTCCTGTCATAGCTGCCAGATATGAACTCTTGGAATCAAGACGATCATCTGGCGGAGATTGAATAATCGCATGTGAATCTGTGTGAGCACGAACATACGCAAATACAGAAAGCTCTCCATTTGTTACGATGACACTATCTTCATTGTGAAGATATCGAGCCCACATGGTTTGTGTTTCGTACACAATACGAGGCAACGTGAAAACTATGATGATTGCCACAAAAATAGAACTAAAGATATCCCTCTTTTTTGTGAATAAACTCAATGAATAGGCAGCAAAGATAGATAATAAAGTGATTGCTACTGCAAAAAAATTAAAGACGTTAAATCCTCCGCTTTGTTGAAGTGTATATAACCCCAAAAACGTATATCCAAATACCCCTATCGTGCAAACAAACAACCATTTTTTACCAAAGAATTTGGTATATGAAGGAAGAACAAAAAATCCAAGGACTCGGGTTCCATATACTGCTAGAAGACATGCAATAATTGCTAAAACATCATAATAATAAAGATGGATTGAATCGTGCAGGTATTGCGCAACAGCATATTTGTACCGCCAATCTCTCCAATCTAAATTATCCTGTGCAAGAAACAGCTTTGGCCATTCTAAAGGAGCCCACGTGAGCCCACCAGCTCCTTTATTTGGAGGAAGATAAATCGCTAACGCACCCAACGCAGCTAGAGTCAAGATTACAGTAAACTGGATTAAAAATGCGGAGTTCTTCTTTTTCCTTTGCAAAAACCATTCAAATAAAGATAGCAACCACATGCCTCCAAACATGCACGCGGCAAAAAGACCAAAATAAATCTTCACTCCGACTAATGCAGCACATACCAAAGCCGTACACATCCCAATGACAATCTTTTTTTCTTTCATCCATAGATGTAAAAGAATCAAAAATCCTAAAAACATCATTTTAGCAATAGCATGGGGCATATTTAAAAACTGCGTTACACCATTATCAATCACAGGATATTGAAAACTGATTGTGTGATGAATGAAGTAATACACTATGTACCCTGCATCTGCGCCAAAATAAAAGAAAAAAAGTGCAAATGCCGCAAAACGCATATCAGCCTTCCATTCATGGAGAAGGGCAAGAACTCCCAATCCTCCCAAAAGTGCGACGAGTATTGGATACATTTGAAAAAAAAGAAAAGAAACGGGAAGATGAAAAATTCGCGCTTGTTCAGCCATCATCAAGTCCGACCAATAGTGATAATTGCGAACGGCAAGCTTTGACGCACTCGGTTCTGTGGGAGGAAACTCCCGAATGATATGTTCAATAAGTCCCAGATGAAACATCCCATCATAGGCATTGGTACGGAAAAATCGTGCTCCATCTGCATACAACAATCCATTTCCAAACATTTGAAAAATCTGCAAAAAAGCCCCAATCAATAAAAGAACCAGCAAAAGTCGAGAAATATTTCGCATAGCAACAATATATCGATGTAATTCCTTCAATACGCGTCGTCGCTTAAAAAATAACGCTCCAAGTATACCTATGACATAAATGTAGGTCATAAAACGAACGTGTGCATACCCAAAGATATATCCTTGCGCTGCCCACACACACATTCCTAAAATCATTGAAACGACACAAGAAGTAATCGCTGAGTATTGCTTTTTTGCTACAGAAAAAAGTGAAAAACCTGGCGCCCAAAAGATAAAAAAGGAGCTCACAAGAAAAAGGAGTGAATATTCAACAAATGATAAGCTAAAAAGCGACAACATACCCATCTATTGTACTGTTTTTCCCACCTTTTCATAGACATCAAGTGTTTCTCGAGCTGTTTTTTCCCAGGAAAATAGTTGAGCACGAGCAATGCCTTTATGAATGAGAGCTAACCTCTCATCTCCACTCATATGAATGACTTTTCTAATCGCATTTATCGCAGATTGGCTATCACTAGGATGAAAATAGAGAGCTGCATCTCCCGCAACTTCTGGCAAACTTCCACCAACAGAACAGATAACAGGACACTTGCACTGCATAGCTTCCAATATAGGAAAACCAAATCCTTCATATAATGAAGGTTGGATATAGGCAATAGCCCCACTATATAAAGCTGAAAGTTCTTCATTCGTTTCAACATGATCTAAAAGAATAATCAAATCTTCCATATGTTCAGAAACGATAAAATCTGCAATTTCTTTTCCTTCCTGAATACTAGTATTCTTCATTTGTTTTCCTACCATTACCAATGGAACAGGAAGATTTTTCATTAAACGTAATAAAAATGGAATGTTTTTACTGTAGTTAATATCGCCAACATACAAAAGATATTTTTTGGGAACGTCAAATTTTTTGCGAATTGCTTCAACGGTCGGCTGCGCTTTGTGAGTCAAATCTGCACTCGCAGCAAGAGGGACGACTGAAATTTTTTCAAGCGGAATATGTAATTGTTCGTGAATATCACGCTTAGAAACCGACGAATCAGTAATGATATGGTCCACTGTGCGCACTGCAACCTGTTGAAACAAAAAGCGAATAGACCCTTTTATTCCTGGCTTATAATGTTTGGGAAATTGAAGGGGAATTGTATCGTGAATTGTCACGATTGTTTTATGTCTGCGAAATAAAGGCAAGGTCATGAAGAAAAAATCGAAGAAAGTATAGTGAACAAGGTCAATTTGCTGTGTATCTTCTGCGGTCGTAAAAATCGCCATTGATGGATGATGAACGGTTTTCATGGCATTCACAAGTTCGCGAGTGTAGCGACCTACGCCTCGAGCTGCATTTTGATTATGAAGTGGAGCAGTATCAATGAGGACATTCATGTGTGTTCCTTCAGATTCACCATCTCCTTATATTTTATAAAAGACATTGGTGCATGCAAAGCACTCATCAGGGACCACACCAATCCAGCAAACCCATCCATAAATCCTTTGTGGCGAAAAAATAAAAGGGAAAAAATTGAGACTGGCTTCACAATGAGGTAGTCAATAGAAGTGCGCCAACTTATAAGCAGATTTCTTTTTTGTAACTCTATCGCGGTCAGCGTTGTATAGCGGTTTGCACGCTCTACATATCGTTTGAACGTCGGATCCGACATATGGATAAGTGGTTCACGTAACCAACTTACACCTCCATCAATGACAACCTGTTCGTGAACTGTTTTACATGGGAGGTATCCAAATCCCCTCTCAAAAAGTCGGATGACACCGTCCGGATACACACCTGAATGCATCAAATAACTTCCCAAAAAATAATTTTTTCGTGCGATAAAATACCCACGAATTGGTTGCTTTTGTGTATACGTTACACCGTCGCGTCTAGCAATATTGCGCATGTGAGAAAGAAACAGCCGTTCGTTCAATAGATTAACTTCAACATGTTGCCCCTGAATAACCTCAACAATTTCTCTTGCTAACTCTTCTGTCACAATTTCATCCGCATCCAAATACAAAATCCATTTTCCCTTCGCTGCCTCAAAACTCTTTTGTTTGTTGATATGAAACATCTTTTGATTGGGGACTTCCAACACGCGAGCCCCAAATGATTTTGCGATTTCAGCAGTCTTATCTGTACTGTTTCCATCAACAATAACAATCTCGTCAGCAATATCTTTCACTGCTTCTAGACACGCACCAATATTTGCTGCTTCATTGTGTGTTGCGATACACACGCTCAACAGAATCTCTTTTTTCATACTACTCTCTTCTCCATATCACCCATACGACCGATCCATCCAATCTCTTGATTGTATCCAAAACGTTTGCTTTTGGATCAACTTGATTAAGAGCCGTTGCAAAAAGTCCACGCATACTTCCATTTACTTGATCGACAAAATGGTAATCATCTATACCGATGATTTCAAGCTGGTTTTTAGGTAAACTTGGCCCTTTTTGTTGAAGAGTACTCGGATCATAGTGGCTAGCGACAAAATAGTACATTGAGGGACGACCTTCTTGTGTCGTGACATAGACTTGCTCGTTCGCTTTTTTATCAGCAAATACTGCGTTATACATTTGTGTATAGCCATACTGCCAATCAGCAGAAGCTTTCATGGGATACACGGTTTGGTAATACCAAAGATACGAAGTTATCGAAACTCCCAAAGCACCAACAACAATAATTCTGCGTATGTTTAGTTGCCACTTCCACCTGCTCTCAACCAACTTCAACAATCCAAAGGCTGATATCAATGCAAAAGCTGGGGATGCAAGTAGAAAGCGCAGTCCGTGGGGAACGGGGGTCGCCATTGCCCCTGGGATCGCAGCAATCGCAATCCAGACGAGGCAAAGTGTAACAAGTTGCTTCTGTTTTGAAGATAATTTGAACCAAGAAGGAAGTTTTTGATAGCAAAACAATGAGAATAGAAAAGCTAGCAAGCCAGCTCCTATGAATATTGCTTCGATTTGATAAAGCAGGCCAAATACATCAGTACTGTGTCGCAAATTACCATCTCCACGTAAAAACAAGAACGAAGGTGAAAAAAAAGTAATCCATTGCTTAACAATTAAGATGAAAAAGAAGATGTCTCGATGGAATACCAATCGCGCCCACAACGCATGATGGTACTGTGCAATCAATGCATTACTTTGCACAATCGGATTTAAATCCGTAAAGATACCAACTTCAGCTAATCGCTCATTAACAGTCGCAGAATGAAGATTGAGTACAATCGGAGCAATGCATAAAAATGCAACAATCGTGGTAGCAATACTGGGTATGACCCATTTCTTCCACGATATCTTTGAACGAAGCCAGTATATGAGCAACAGTACTCCCGCCACAATTCCCATAAGCGGGGCAAACACCCGCGCAGCCTGATATGTGTACATGGAAAGAACAAAAAAGAGGATAGAAGGAACCAGTACCCACTGATGTTTGCGAGAACGAAGTAAACACAGAGCGCCTACCGTCAAAAGCATGGTAGCCATGTTAACTTCAAATCCTGCTCGTGAAAATTGTAAACTCCACGGCTGGACTGCATATAAAAAACTGGCCATCAATCCAAGCCGTTCATCAACTAATTCTTTTCCAATAAAAAAAAGACAAACAACAGCAATAATTCCAGAAAGTGCAGATGGGAGTCGCGTCGCAAAACTATTTAATCCAAACAGAGCTTCAAATGGGACAATGGCATAAATATATCCACCAGGTTTGTAATCACCAAACGAAGGAAATGCAACAATAGGATACGGATTCCCATGATGATCCTTACCTGTTTTCAAGATTGAGTACGCATCATACGCGAGTGCATTTTCATCCCAATACATTGAAGGAGGATTGTGCGCAATGTTGTAGAAACGCAAGGCACTCGCCAGCACAATAATGACAAATAAACAGCAAGTGGTCATGTGGCCTATACACCACAAACGGATACGTCCTAAGGTAGAAACTGGGTGTTGTGGCTGAGATTTTTCTTTCATTGTCGGATGATATCAAATGCTACTGTCCCATCTGGGAAAAGGATCGTCTTCTCTATTTTCATATCGGAAGGAACTTCTGAGGGGGGAGCAATAATTAACACATTCTTCTGGCCTCGTGCATCAGCAAAAGCATGCTGCGTAATATCATAGTTTGCAAGAGCGCCTCCGCGATAATCGATTGGGTTTATCTTTTTGTAAAAGAGAATAAAGACATAGGCTTGGCTGTATACATCTGAAAAGTAAATTTTAGAAACAGCCGATTCTTGTGAACGTGCGTACTCCACAGCTTCTTTATATCCATATTGAAAATCTTTGAGAGCTGCCGATGAGGCATATACTTGAGCATCATTATCCACATGCCAAATTAATCCAATCGCTGCCACAACAATACACGCTCCAAAAACAACTGGTAACGAAATCTTTCTCGATTGTGTTGCCCATTGAATAATACTCAAGAATCCCACTCCAGCAAGCAATTGCATCCATGGTAATCCCATGAGACCTCGATTCGCATGGGGCACATCATTGCCCAGCGTCGCGGGAATG
>PSRQ01000053.1 GCA_003176165.1 Candidatus Cerribacteria bacterium 'Amazon FNV 2010 28 9' | reverse complement strand
TTTCATTCATATAGCTCTATAACATATTCAGTTTATCCCCTTGAAGAAGGGGATCCTCTGCAGTGGCAGAATGGAAAGAAATTGCTTTTTTGTATTGTCATTCCGAGCGGAGTCGAGAAATCTGTGATTAATATTGACTTAATAGTATGTCTGACTACAGATCTCTCCACTGCCTTACTTCGTAAGGTACGGTCGAGATGACAAAAGAAAGAATGGTTAGAATTACAGTCTCTTTCTATCTTGCCGCTGCAGAACAAAATTCGGATTTTGCTCGGTTTTTTGGACTTTTCCCTAGGAGTAGAAATCATGCTTTTCATTTTCCGTTGTAAACCTTATCGCGATTTAACTTATGTGGCAAATAAACAGCCCATTAAGGTGCTTGGGTACCATAAGCTATATGAAGGCGCAACACCTGGATGGTTCATAGAAGCAGATTCTGACTTTCAGATCTGCCTAGTGAAATCGGATCAGGGAGTCATGCGTTTTTGCAGCGATTCAGTAATTTGTCAGTCCGGCTATATGCCGGACGACCTTCAAACGGATGAGGAGACTCCTTTCGAGGTTGTCGATTTTTCGCAAATCACACCAGCCCTTTGGGCGAAGCGATAGTTTTAGATCCCAATATCTATTGAGGATCTGCCTGAATATGTTTTTTTCAAACCCCGCTGTAACAGGCGGGGTTTTCTTTTACTCAGAACTTGCATCAACAGCATCATTTTCTCAAAATTCATGTAAAATAAGGGTATGAATATGACGATCGACGACGTGCTGACAAGAGGGGTAGAACAAGTTTTACCTTCAAAAGATACACTTGCTCGTATCATGAGTGAGCGCAAAATTCGCCTCTACCTTGGTATTGACCCAACTGGCAACCAACTTCACTTAGGGCATGCTGTGGTCTTGCGTAAGCTTCAACAGTTCGCGAATTTGGGACATGATGTTATTTTGCTCGTGGGAGATGGTACCGTAAAAATCGGTGACCCAACGGGAAAAGATAAAACTCGCCCCATGCTCACGCAAGAAGAAATTGAGGCTAATTTTCAAACATGGAAACAACAAGCCTCACATGTCCTTGATTTTTCAACCATTCGTGTTCTGCATAACGGAGATTGGTTGGATAAATTGACATATGTTGACATGATTCGACTTTGTGCAAAGTTCACAGTCCAACAAATGATGGAACGAGACATGTTTGTAGAACGCGTCAAAAACAATCAACCTGTTCACATTCATGAATTGCTCTACCCAATCATGCAAGGTTTTGATTCTGTCGCAATGGACGTTGATCTAGAAATTGGAGGGAGCGATCAAATTTTTAACATGCTGCGTGGGAGAGATCTGCAGCGAATCGAACACAATAAAGAAAAGTGGGTGTTGGGAACCAAAATTATCAACGGTTTGGATGGAAGAAAGATGAGTAAATCCTACAACAATTTCGTAGGACTTACCGAAAGTCCAAATGATATGTTTGGGAAACTTATGTCTATTGCTGATAGTGAGATCATTACGTACTTTGAAGTGCTCACAGATATCTCCACAGCAGATATTGGAGATATAAGCCAACAATTAAACATTGGCGCCAATCCCATGACCTTCAAAAAGCAATTGGCTTTTGAAATCACCCAGCGGTTACATAGCACAGAGCAAGCTCTCGAAGCTCGAGACTACTTTGAACAAACCGTGCAACAAAAACAGATTCCAACCGATATCCCAACGATTCATATTCCCAAAAATGCCACAGCATTGGAAATCGTTTCCATTGCAAAACCAACTGAAAGTAAAAGCGCACTCCGTCGTTTAATTGAACAGGGCGGTGTAGAGTTTGATGGGAAAAAACAGTTGAATCCCTTGGATAGCGTTGATGTTAAAGATGGTTCAATTGTAAAAGTAGGAAAGCGTGAGTATTTCAGGATCGTTTCAAAATAGTTTTTGACCTCTCTTATCAGGCACCCTTTCAGGGAACCCGCCTGATGTTCTCCCCTTCAAAAGGGGAGAGAGAAAATTGAGTATGATGAATAAAAAAGTACGCACCATCTTTCAAGTAATTATTGCCTTTGTCATGGTCGCTTTTGCGCTGGCTGGTCTTTTTCAAGCGATTTTATTGACGCGCTAAATACATTCAATGTATTTTCCTAATCACAAACCACTAGTCACTAGCCACTCTTTGCACTAGACTAGTGCCATGTTGCAATTAAGTGATTCCGTTACTCTCATCCCTGGGGTTGGCCCCACACGAGCACAGCAATTGCAAGAGCTTGAGATCCGTACCATTGGAGATCTTTTGTATAATCTTCCATTTCGCTATGAAACAATCGAGAGAGAAGCACACATCGAGCAACTTCAAGAGGGAATGACGGCTTGTATCCATGCTCAAGTAGTCAGTAAACTCCCTATCCATACTGGTCGTTTCCACACCATGATCAAAGTAAGCATTTCTGATCAAACAGGGAAAATGGATCTCACATGGTTTAATACACCTTTTATTTTAAGCTCTCTAAAAGTCGGAGAATCTTATTACTTCACTGGAAAAGTCAGTCGTTTTAAAAACCATCTCACCATGACCAATCCCTCTGTTGAACGTGAGGAGCCAGATTTCGGTTCACTTGTTCCGATCTACCATGAATCAAGTGATGTCACCTCGAAAATGTTGCGCAAAATGATCAGATCTACGTTGGAACAAATCCAATTGAGCGACGATCCGCGAAGAAGTGAGCTGTATGTACGAAACCATTTGGTTTCACTTTCAGATGCCTTCCAAACACTTCACCACCCACAATCCGATGATCAACATCTCATTAGCATTGCGAAACAACGATTAGCCTTTGATGAAGTGTTTGAGCTTATCCTTCACGTATTACAACAAAAAAAAGAACACCAACAAGCACAATCAATCGTTAAATTTTCAACCACAAACAAAGATGTTTCCGCCTTTTATAAACTGTTACCTTTTGAGCCCACTGCCTCACAACGGGAAGCCATTCAAGCAATCTCGCTTGATCTGGTCCAACCTCATCCCATGCATCGGCTTATCCAAGGAGAAGTAGGTTCTGGGAAAACGATAGTCGCAGCCTTTGCTTTATATGTGGCAGCGACTCAAAAACCTCCAGCCATTTTGGTATGCCCCACAAAGATTCTTGCTCAGCAGCACTATGAAACACTGAAGAATATATTCACACTCTCTTCTCCCCTTCACAAGGGGAGAAGACAAGTGGAGTCCCTTCCAACGATTGGCCTTTTTACAGGCACAGAAAAAAACATGAACGCTGATATATTGGTAGGAACACATGCGTTATTGAACATGAAGAAATTAAAACCGTCACTCGTGGTCATCGATGAAGAACACAGGTTTGGAGTCAAACAACGCGAAACATTTTTCAACGCTAAGAAAAAACCGCATTTTCTTTCCATGACGGCTACTCCTATCCCGCGTACCGTTGCACTCACCGCTCTTGCTGATCGGGATATCAGTGTGATCACTCCTCATAAATCCAACTCTAATATCAAAACTTGGGTTGTTCCACAAAATAAACGTGCTCCATCATATGCGTGGATACGCAAAACGATGGAACAAACAAAAGGACAAGCCATTATTGTATGCCCATTTATCGAAGAATCCGTGATTGAAACGCTTGTAAGTGTGAAGTCTGCAAAAAAAGAATTTGAGAAACTCCAAAAACTTTTTTCTCACCAAAAACTCGCTCTCTTACATGGAAAAATGAAAGAAGAAGAAAAACAACACATCTTCGCTGAGATGATGAAAGGGAAGATAGATATACTCGTGACGACTCCAGTCGTAGAAGTGGGAGTAGATATTCCAGGAGCAAACATTATTGTCATCGAGGGGGCAGAACGCTTTGGACTCGCACAGCTACATCAATTACGCGGGCGAGTTGGCAGACGCGGTCAAGATGCATATTGTCTCCTCTTTACATCCAATTCAGGAGAAAAAGAACCGACACGAGGCGTGCCAAGCCGTGTCGTCCCGGAACCCGCGATGCAATCTCGAGTATCCGGGAACTCACCTGAAAGTAATCCGACCATAAGTACTCGTCTCACTTTTTTTTCCAAAACCTATGATGGAAACGAACTTGCCGAATATGATCTGCATCATCGCGGAAGTGGCGATTTGCTCGGTGTAGCACAACACGGTTTTGATACACTACGTATAGCCCACTGGTCAGACACTCAACTGTTTGCTACATGCAAAAGGGATGCAGAAGAGTTTTTAAACTCAAAGAACACATAACAACAATCGTATGACATATCTCTTTTTCTTTGCCCATCCTGATGATGAAAGTGTGGCATGTGCAGCTACGATGCATGCACTCGTACAAAACGGGGATAGAGTCATCGTCGTGCTCGCTACAGATGGAGCTGCAGGCGAAATGTCTCTCAAAGCTCAAAAAGATCTTGAACATCATAAAAGTATCGCCAACCTTCGTCGAGAAGAAGCAAAAAAAGCACAAGAAACAATTGGATATCATGAGCTTCGCTTTTTGAATTTCCAAGATGGTCAGATCACCAATGAAATGGTCTGGAAATCGCTCAAAGAGAGTTGCATTACAATGATTGATGAATATAAACCTGATGTGGTTATTACGTTTGATCATTCTGGATGGTACTTTCACCTCGATCACGTGGGAGTGTCGATAGCAACAACTCTCGCGGTACAACAAGCAACACATCGAACTGATGCCTTTTTAATCGTCCACATGAGTGTCAAACAAGGGAAGTGGAAGTATATATTCCCAGACATTCTTCCTATTACCCATACGGTCAATGCAACAGCGTACAAAGCGATGAAATTACTCACGCTCGATGCCCATCTTTCTCAAGACTTGGAAATTATTCGTAAAAAAGTGATGGAAGAGGCAAATCATCTTGAACTGTACCAACTAGCCTTTGCAACGGAAAAAGGAAAAAAGCTTTTGCATGATCACCCCGTGTTTCACACAGTTACGAAATAATTTGACAGTACGATGACCAATTGAGTAAGATAGGCAAATGGATATTCCCCAAGTTTCTATTCCTTCATCACCTCAGACTGCGCCATCAGAGACACCCCAACCTTTACAACCCCCAACCCAAGGTTCTATTCCTTCACAAAATTCATTTAGGTCAGCACACCCGCTTCCTCCACATAAAAACCTTTCTCCTTTTCAAATTTTCCTTATCTGTCTTGGAGGGTTTGTGGTGACCATCGGTGTTCTTTTTGGATTAAATATCGTTCTCTCTCACTCTTCTCAACCTTCAGCAACGCCTCTTGCTCAAGCCACACCCCTCGCGAGTGAAGAACCCACTCCTGTTCCCACAGATACGCCAATTCCGATGCCCACAAGTACCCCTACGGTGAAACCCACGCCAACTCCAACACCCATCCCTACTCCGACGCCGACTCCATCTCCCACACCCACCACATCTGTGACGCTCACAGCCATGGCAGGCCAAGATGGATACGTAGCCAGCGATGGAAGTAGTAATGGCGGACAAGATATTCGTGTTGGCCGACTTCCAAGCTCAACCATTCGAGGGCTCGTTGGCTTTAACCTCGCCTCGATTCCTAAAAACTCGCATATTGTTTCCGCACAATTGCGCATGTATCAGCGCTCCGTCACCAACAGCCCATACACTGTGGGTGGATCGATCGTTGTGGATCACGTAGACTATGGAACATCAATCGGGGCAGAGGATTACAACACGCTACCTCAAACAACCAATGTCGCCACACTGTCTACCAGTCCAACAAGTGAATGGAAACAAATTGATGTGACCAATAGTGTTCAGTGGGATATCAATAACCATACGAGTAGTCAATTTTTGTTACGGTTTGCGACAGAAACACAAGGTGGCTCAAGCGACGGAGATATCGCATTCTTTGATAGTGCTAATTCTGGGTACAACGCCAATGAGCCACAATTGATCGTCCAGTACTACTAACATCTGTATTTCCCATCTTGCAAATCAGATAAAGCCGTGATAAAAAGACACTTTGTTGTTTATTATAAGAAAATTTGCGTTTTACACTTGATTCTTGGCGCATAAAAGCGCAACAATAGAGTATAAAAGCAAGGAAAAAGGAGTCGTATATGGGTCCACTTACAAAACGCCGCCATTCCACTCGCCGTGCAGGAAACCGTCAGAAAGGGCAACCAAAACAAGCACTCGCACGTGCAAAAACAGCTCGCTATGTAGGATCTCGAGCTCGTCGCAGCAAGAGTACGAAACAAGTCTAAGGGTTGCATGAAAACAGCGCACGATCCCCGTCATCAGCAGCGTATTGCTATAGTGCAACAATTATTTGCCTACAGTTTTCACGAAGATATTACTCCGTTGATCGAACCTATTGTTCCCCACTTACCAGAGATCGACGCACGTATTGCTGCCGTCGCAACACAACGCCCCTTGGATCAAATGAATAAACTTGATCTTGCAATTCTACGGGAAGCGGTGTTTGAATTAGTATATAAGAATCAAGAGCGCAATATTATGCTTGATGAAGCAATCGAAATTGCACGTTTGCTTGGGAGTGAGACCTCTGCAAAGTTTATGAATGCAGTCTTGAGTAAAATTGTATGACGCCACCCTTAAAACTCGACCAAAACCCTACATTTATAAAACTGGCCCAAGTGTTAGCAGAGACTACTGGTGTGGATGTCACTGATATTTATCCTAACTCCAGTATTCATGATGATTTTGTCATGAACCCAGTGGAGTATTCTCAGTTTCTTACGGCACTCCGTCTTACATTTCCAGGGCTTACAATTAGCCGCGCTGATTTGGAAGAATGCGATACGGTCTATGATGTTGCAGATTTTATTGAAGATAGCTTAAGCTAATATGTTGCCTCCTTTTGTGAATACCCAACTGCTCGACGAGGCTCTCACTCATCGATCTGTTACTAACGAAGCCTCTCATGCTATTTCTAATGAACGATTAGAGTTTTTAGGTGATGCTGTCTTGGAGCTCGCCACTACGCAATTTTTATATCAGCGTTTTCCAGATGCGGCCGAAGGATTATTGACCAGTTACCGCTCCTCACTCGTGCGCCGAAGCCAACTTTCACAGGTAGCAGCTATACTTGGAGTTGGAGAATTTCTCAAGCTCTCAAAAGGAGAAGAGAGTATGGGGGGACGATCAAATCCTGCTCTGCTTGAAAACGCCTTCGAAGCAATTGTTGGTGCTCTCTATCTAGATCAAGGCTTTGACGCCTGCTACAGGTTCCTCGCAGAACACCTCTTTAGTCAAGTCGATGAAGTGATCGCCAATAACCTTCATAAAGATTATAAAAGTACTCTTCAAGAGACGGTCCAAGCAGAAGGGAAACCAACTCCTGTATACACGACACTCTCAGCCTCTGGCCCAGATCATGATCGCATCTTTGAAATTGCGGTGAATGTCGCAGGCCAAGAGTATGGAGTGGGGAAAGGGAAGAGTAAACAAGAAGCTTCTCAGATGGCCGCAAAAGCCGCTCTTGAGAAAATCGCGAAAAGTTGATATACTGTACGCCTTATGTTAAAGATTAAGTTGTCACGCACCGGAAAAACACATCAGCCATCCTATCGCATCGTGGTCGTTGAGGCCAAGAGTAAACGCGATGGGAAGTATGTTGAAAACTTGGGTCACTACAATCCAGTCACCAAAGATTTCGTTGTCGACACAGCCAAGTACGGTACATGGCTTACCAAAGGGGCTCAACCTACATTGACGGTTGCCAATCTTTTAAAGAAACACACCAATGAAAAATCTGCTTGAATTTATCCTCATTCATCTCGTCGATAATCCAGATCAAGTGAGTATTGACGTACATGAAGATGGAGATATGGATATCTACACTATCCATGTTGCTTCAGAAGACATGGGCAAAGTGATTGGGAAACAAGGAAAAGTCATCAATGCACTTCGCACTGTTGCTCGCGTCCGCGCCATCAAAGAAAACAAGCACATCATGGTCAATATTGCTGACGAAGCTCCTCAGGCAGTAGAGGCATAATTTCTCTTTAATCAACGCAAAGCTTTATCGAGTTCACGCTCAATTTCTTCGTGACTAAGCAAACGCAAAAGGTTGCTTCCCAACGATCCGTAAAGGTTTTCCGAATTCTTTCTCTCGCAACGCACGCATTTCTTCTGGAGACATATCCCGTAATTGTTGGATAGATAATCCTGTTACTTCTTCCAATGCTCTCTCGAACGCTGTCTTCTGTTCTGTCATAGAATATCCTTAAAAGTTAGTACGAAAATACATCAGGTCTGGCTAACCCAGCAGACGAACTTGCTCCAATAATAGGTTGAGGTTGATTTGCCACCATCGCAGACAGGGAAGCAATAAGGTTTAAACTTAGCTGATTGAGGGGAGTAAGGGTAGGCACTTGCACGGTTGGTGTGTGAGAGGGGGAAGACGGCAAAACGTACAGCGACTCTAAATCCACAATAGCCTTGTATTGCGAGTTTTGATTCACGGAACTTGCTTGATTGAGAGCCGTAAACTCAATCGTTTTAATGTTAATGAGTGGCACAAGTTGATCAAGCGATTTGAAAAACGTATGCATGGGCAAAAATTGTCCTTGCACTTCCAAACGCATGGGCAGGGAATAGACGCCATCAATCGTCGATTTTTGCGCAGAACTTGGGTCTGCACTTCCCGTACTTACTTTCCCGGGATTAAGAGTCAAACTATTCAAACTAATGCCCGCTTGTGCGGCTAACTGTTCCATTGAGGACAACAGCGGAATAACCGGCTTTGTTTGCGGTAAGACCGATTGAACAGTCGTCGCTTGTGTATGTAATGTATCAGCATTCAATCCTTGTAAGAAACTGACAGCTGCTTTCGTGTCATCAAATTTTTTCTGTTGTGCTGCCACATCGCTTCGATGTTGAGCAACCAACCCAATCTGCGGAATGAGAAAGACAACAGTCAGTACACCCATCACAACCCAGGAGATCATTGCGGCTGTCAAGTACCGATGTCGTTTGAGGTATGTTACTACGACTTGCGAGGTTATATTATCAAGAAAAAATTCTTTTTTTGCCATACATTAACTCGATCCTGGATTGTTAAAAAACACTGAAACATCTGTGCGATAGATACCGTCTCGTCCACGCGATAAAATACCTAGTTGAAATGTATATCCTCCGTTCTTGCCAGCACTCGATTGCAAGACAGAAGAAAGGGCAGTATACGCAAATACGGAGGCCGATTGCACTGAAAAATCAAGCTCATTTTTATTGCCTGAAGTCAAATCAATCGAATTGATGACTGATCCGGGAGGCAACAAGTTGTAGAAATGAGTAATGGCATCCCACTTATTTCCACGCTTTGAAATAATCGATTGAATAGTCTTCAGTTGCGATGTCATGGTTGTATACGTCAATTCCGTTCCCGATAAAGAACGGAGCTGATTTTGTTCTTGCGTTGTCGCTGCTTGAAGTTGTGTTACCTTATTATTCAGATAGAGTTGATAGGAAAAAAGTCCAGCGATAACAGCAAAAAAAATGACGAGTACAATCGACGTTCCTACTGCAATGCGACGATCCCTGATAAGCTCGAGTTCCTGAATGCGATTTCTTTCCTTCAAGAAATTGATATTCTGCATACATCCCTTGTTATATATCTCGCAACACTAATCCACAACTAACATCAAATGAAGGAGCACGATCAGTGGGGATCGGAGTCTTCACATCGCTTACAAATCGATCAAATGGATTTGCGACAACTACCTCTTGATCAAACTGTGAAGCAAAAAAAGGAATAATCCCTTGTAAATTTGCACCGCCTCCTGAAAATACAATGCGTTTCACGCGTAGTGTGCCAAATTGACCTGTGAAGTACTGTAGCGCTTTTTGCATTTCATTCACAAATAAGCGCATAACAGGATCCAAAATACGCACCAACTTACCTTCCAAAAATTGAGGGTCTACACCATAGGATTTCTTATATTCTTCAGCCTGCTGTGTGTCTAAATTCAGTCCACGTTCAATCGAACGAGTAAGAAGCCGTCCTCCACTCGCAAAAGAATAGACAAAAACAATTTCTCTTTCGTGAACAATAACTAACTCTGTTGATGACGCACCCATATGAACGAGAAGGGTGGTCGGAAGTTGGTCGTTTATAACCGGGCGAAGGGCAGCCAGTACTTGTGTTTCCATGACGACAGGCTCTACTTCCATCAGTTCAAAAACCTTTAAGTACGACGTAACAACTCGTTTAGGGACACCGATGAGCATCACCCGCATATTCTGATCATTTGATTTGCTTTTGTCTGGTCGATACAACACTTCATACTCAATCTTTAATTCTTCCAGAGGAATCGCGATGTGCTGTTCTGCTAGCCAATCAATTGCAGATGCGAGTTCAGCATCCGTGAGAGTGGGGGTAGAGATAATTTTTGTTGAGATCAGGCTTTCAGGTAGGGCAGTACGAATACTCCCTAGAGGTAATTTATGTTCATGAAGGACTTGCTTGAGCATCCCGGCCAGCTGTTCAAGCTGTGCTGCATCTGGGGGAATCATGACTCCAAACGGATTAGCAAACTCCAACGCCTGCAAGGCTCGATATTTGTCACCTTCCTTCGACGCCTCCATTATCTTTAAGCTTGAAGACCCTAAATCAAATCCAACTGCATTCATAAATATATCCTAATTGCTAATTCCTGTTCCTGAATAAAGTGCGTAATCAAACACAGCGGGTGCTGTTGGCAATCCTCGATCCACCTGCACTTCTTTTGTCTGGGTTCCCACTGTACCTTGGGCAATGGAAACAATACGAAATTGCTGTACTGGGAGTGTCCAACCCGCACCAGTAATACTCAGTTCTGTTTGGTTGTATATACTCCTTATTCGCGCAAACACATCACCAGTTTGTAACGCCAACTGATCAAATCGTAAAAAGCCTGTCGCTCCTCCGTTTGCTGTTATCGATGTAAACCCATCCCCTGAATGATTTTGAGCACATGCAGCTAAATAAGACTTTCGATAGGTAACAGCCGATCCCACTTTATTGTATATCGTAATAATAAGTGACGCAGGATTTTGTGTGCAATTCTGTTCTTTGGACCAATAGATATTGAGAGCATCACCATTGATGGCACCTGTAAGATCAATCCCTACAGAGCTACCCTCATCAAGTACCGTATCAGTCGTAAACAACCGATCGACCGTATAATTTACAGCAATATTGTTTATCGAATTTATACTTCCCGTTACTTGGCCAGGAATACTGGGGTCAAGTGCATGAGTATCCGACAAAGCTTTTTCCACCCCGCTCTCCGCAGCATCCAACACTCGATTAGCATCTTCACTTGACTGTGAAATAGAAACATCAGTACTGGAACGAGATACCACAGAAATACCGATTGTCGACATGACAACCACAATAAGTAAGATGATAATTCCTACCTGTCCCTTTCGACTCTCCATGCATTCATAGTAGCAAGTTGCACTACAGACAACAAGAGTACATCAATAAAGAAGTCAAAGGTTAATAGTTTCGCAAGGTCACTTGTGATTGAAAAGGAATGGTAACGATATCCCGGGCCTTATCAACACCCACGACACCTTTTTGAAGGGTAAAAGAAATGGTAATCGTAGCAGGTGAACTA
The DNA here is from genome assembly GCA_003176165.1 of Candidatus Cerribacteria bacterium 'Amazon FNV 2010 28 9'. Lineage (GTDB taxonomy): Bacteria > Patescibacteriota > Microgenomatia > UBA1400 > UBA12028 > PSRQ01. The sequence goes on along the minus strand of PSRQ01000053.1, from coordinate 17,722 downwards.
TCAGCCGGTTGTGTACAAGAAAAGGTAGGTCCGCTTGTCACGCTCATTCCAGAGGGAGTCAAATATGTTCCACTATTTGAAGCTAAACGAACATCATTTCCCACGGTTTCTGATTGGAAAATGGTAGTTCCTAAATCTTGATTTTGAAGCCCAAGAGATGACATCCCCACAGCACATGTCGTCGCATCAGCGTTTGGAACTAAACGATGCGCATTTTCAATGAAAAATTCCATTTGGCTCATAGCATACTGACCAGCTTCTTTGACAGCTTCAGTTGCCGTTGTTTTTCCTCCACTCACAAAAGCTGTGTAAAACATTGAAATAACAGTTACGAGTAAAAGAATTGTGATTGCCACAACAACAATGAGTTCGATGAGGGTATATCCATCTTGGTGTTTCATAACCATTTTTTAATATTCAATGTCGATGTTGAGTCATGATTTTTCCCACCACTGCTCCAGGAAACTGTTACTGTAACGTCAATCTCATCAGCATTAGTCCCTACAATCGTCAGTGTCATATCACGGTAAAAATTTGTCGTCCCAGATAAAGGTTGGAGGTTTCCACATTGCCCATTTGTTAGAGCTTGAGCGGCAGCAACAGAAGTGGGAAGGGTGTCCAAGCAATACGTTACCGTTGAACCATCATTATTTACCATGGAATAAAACGCGTCCCATCCCATCGAAGTACGAAGCTGCCGTATCCATTCGATCGCTTCACGAACACGATCTTTTGCAAGTGTTTCTTCCTTCGCAGTTTGGTTATTGCGAAATCCTAAAGTCAGAGCCGCTACAAGGGTAATAAGCACCATCACAATAAGTCCAAGAGCAATAATGACTTCAATAAGAGTTTGGCCTGACTGTGTACGCCTATTCATAGTTTACTGTAAACCAACTTCCGAAATATCCCCACTACTAGAAAGGGTGAACGTAAAAGTATGAGATGAAGATTTGACACTTATAGTACCGGTCGTCCCCGATACCCCACCAACTTGTCCTATAAATAAAACATTGATTGCTGTTCCAAAAGTGACACCACTACGTAGCTGATCACTTTGCATCTTAATTGTGGTATTACCAGAACATATAGCATTGAGTGTATATGCGGATGATCCATTTGCAGCGGTGACATTGTATCCAAGTAAATTGGTACATCCCGATGGTTTTTCTCCAGAAATAGCACGCTGCTGTGCAGTGCGCATCACACTCTCAACTTCTTTTCCACTCGTAAGCACTAGTTGCCGATTATTGAGTGTGCTGTATCCAGCAACGCTCCCACCAACAAGAAGTGCAATGATTCCAATAACCACTACCAACTCAATCAGAGTATATCCAAAACAACGAGACATACACTCATTGTGTCAAAATTTTTAGCAATAAAAAAGAGGGAGGTGCTTTAGGGATTTGCCAAACAATAATATTGTCCTGTTCCATTTGTTCCAATTGCACTACAATTTTCGGCTGCTGTATTTCCTGCACTATTTTGTTCCAGCTTGGCACACAAACAATAAGAAGTTTGTGTATTGTTCACGGTATATACATAGACCAGACCTTGTGTTTGATCATTCTTGGGATCAGAAGGCACGGGAGCACTCAAATAATTTGAAGATTGAAGGGTACCCTCCATTGCACTAAAGGTATTGGAATTGGGATACCTTCCGGCTCCTGCGGAATCATCGGACTTATATAATTCAAGAGCTGCCCTCACTTGCTCCAGATCCGCCTTTCGCTTTCCATCACGAGCCTTGGTATTCGTAATTTGAAAACTGACTAACCCAATAGTGGTGAGAAGAGCAATAATTGTCGCTGCAACTAATAGCTCAATAAGTGTAAATCCTAATTGTCGTTTCATACGTTATTGTAAATTACTCAGGCAATAGTAGCTTTGCGTTCCATTTCCAGAATATGTGCAATTCGCAGTATCGCTATTTCCTGTCTCTCCTTCTAATTGACCACAGATACAATATGCAGATGTACTTGAACATGTAAATGAATAATTATATGTCGGTGATTTTGGGTCTGTTGGTAGTCCAGTTGCCAAGCTACTCGCCATGGTTGAACAATTTGCAGCATAGCCATTGTTAAGAGAATAATACTGTTCAAACGCATTTTGAACAGCCTTGATATCTCCGCGCCGCTTCGCATTGCGACTTTTCTTTTCTGCAGTGGAATAACTGACGGAAGCCAACCCAATAAGAATGGCAATGATTGTAATCACAACCAACATTTCTAGGAGTGTGAATCCAAATCGACGTTTGTAGGAAACAGAGATATTCATATTACCTCTTTACAATATAAATGATCGATCCAGGACTTTCAATTGATGTCTTTTTTGCAGTGTCAGAAATCGTGAGCTTGACAGTGAATCGACAACTTGTTTGACATGTATAGGTATGGGTAAAAATTCCTTCAGCTTGGGTTGAATCTTGAGATTGTCCATCTCCATAATCAATATGAACAGTCGTTACTTTCTCTGTAGCAACTGAAGGGTGCACACCATAATTGAATATAAAGTCCTGCGAGGCACTCTTCATGACGGTTTCACGTGTTGAAACAGATACAGCAGGATCAGTATCAAAAAGTTCTACATACGGGAGAGCTGTACACGATCGATAACATGCTGTGGGGCAATCAACTACTCCCAGAGAACGAACATCTCCTACACCAACATTGGACTGATTATTACAACAACTGTATCCAAATGATGTACACACAGACTGTGGGTATTGGTTCTGGGATGCCTCATCCGTATCAGACAGATACACAGAATCATTTTTGAGCATCACAATCTGATGTTTTCCCAAGCTTGAAAGAGAAACACTAGCAAGATTATCTCCACTAAAAGAATAGAAAAAGCCCGCTGATCCGGGATCCTTGGAAATAAGTGGAGGAAGCTTTCCATCCTTGATATGGATGGGTGAGTTCTCTATGAGTGAACATACGAGTTCAATACTGTAAGAAGTATTATCATTAAAGCGCAGCTGCATCCCAATTGGTGTGGACGCATCACTAGAAGAAGGAGCTTGAGCACACATCTGAGTATATGCCTCCAGTTGTTTTGCACCCGCGGGAAGTGACATTCCATCTTGAATAAATTGATATGTGCCGACTTTCAACCACAATTGTCCACCCCAGAAATATACAAACAAACTAATAAAAATGCAGAGAATGAGCACTTGAAGAAAGAAATGAAGAATTCTCATAAAAGCCGTAGATACATCGTAACGAGTTGGGATCCCCAAAGCAAGGCGATAATTGTCCCGAGCACAAGAAAAGGACCAAACGGAATACGACTTCCCAATTTTTTCTTGGATAAAAGAATAGCGATGATACCGACGATCGATCCCAAAATAAACGCAACAAATAAACCCACGAGTGTATCAGGCCAACCCAACAAAAGCCCCATTGCAATACTGTATTTTACGTCCCCCAATCCCATTCCTTTTCCTTTTGTTAATACATGAAGTAAAAAGAAAAAAAGGCCTGCCCCTCCTGCCGTGATAAGAGTAAGGGCAAAATCACTCTGCATCATGACGTGATGAGATGTCAAAAAAAAGTGATAAGTCAGAGACAGTAACCCCATTATGAAGACCGCTGAATCAGGAATAATCGCGTAGGAAAAATCGGCGAAGAAGATAACAAGTAAAATAATTCCTATACAAAGCCAAAACACAGGTTGAACGATAAGAAATGGCCTTGATGTAAGATGGAAAAACGTAAACCCCATCAAATACCACCACACAAACAAACTACCTGTTAAAAATTCGACAGCAGGGTATTCCCACGGAATGGGCATTCCACAATATCGGCATTTACGATGCAATAAAATAAATGAGAGAACTGGAATATTGTCATACCAAGCTATTTTTTGTTTACAATTATCGCAGTACGATCGACCCCGCAGTGCCGAATCACCATTAACCATTCGATAAATAATGACATTCAAAAAACTCCCAATAGCCATCCCTAAGAAAAAAAGAAGAACAAGAATAAGCAACAAGTAAACGATCATACATCGCAAGTATACCGCACACCTTCCCAACAAAAAAGGGAAGATCTTCAAGAATCTTCCCTTTCTATCACTCTTTTTATGCGTTACGGCAAACAGATAAGATTATTATCTGTTGGACTGACTGGAACAGTTCCGTCCGTGGTTGCACATGAATCATTGCTTGCATTACTTGCATACGGGAATGACGGTGTGGTACGAGTGGAGGTCGTACTGTTACAGTTTTTAGCAGCTTCCAACTTAAATGCATATGAGGTAGGAGCAAAACAGACATACGTACTTGTATTTGATCCTGCTGCACGGTACACAACCAAAGAAGAATTGTTAATTACACGAAGCGTATAAGCTGGCTTCACCTCTTGCGTATCGGAGAGCTGGTACAACCAGTTCCACGTCCCTGCAGCATCCTTTTGATCTGCTGGACCATTAAAGAAGAAAGCAGTCGAGTATGTGGTTGAAAAGTTTGCGTTTTGAGCAACACCATACGGATTTTGGGCAGTACGAGGCTCATTCCATGGATAGACTTGGTGGATAGAGAAGTACCGTTCTGAAGCAGAGAGAAGTTCTCCTGCATCCGAGCGAGTACTCGTATCGCGACCTTTATTGATTTGTTCGATAGGGTTGATAGCGGAAAGCACAGCAACCGCCAAAATACCAATGACTGAAATAACAACCAGCAACTCAATCATGGTAAAACCAAGAGATCGCTGTACGTTTCGGGCGGACTTCAAAATGCTCATACATCTCCTTTAAAATTGGTTGGTGAGGTCATAAATAGGTAAGATAATGGCGATTACCAAAAATCCTACACCTAACCCCAATACAATCATGATAAGAGGCTCCATAGCGCTTGTCAATCCTTTGACCGCATGTTCAGATTCGGATTCAAAATAGTTTGATAACTTGAAGAGAACTTCATCGAGCTTTCCTGTTTCTTCCCCTACTGATACCATTTGATTCATAAGAATTGGAAACTCATCAGTACGGGAGAGAGCCGCAGAAAATGATTGCCCTTTTTCAACACTTTTAATAACTTTTTCCATCGCATCGCGATATACTCGATTATCCAGGGCATCTAATGAGATTTCCAAAGCAACGAGAAGAGAAATACCTGCACTCACCAATAGCGAAAGAGTACGGGTCAATTCAACGAGAGCAATCTTTGATGCCAATTCTCCAAAAATTGGAATTTTTAATTTTAGTCGGTCAATGGCTAATCGTCCGCCAGGAGTTTTCTTGTATGCTTGGAAGGCGAATCCCCCCCCTACGCCACCAGCAACAAAGAGGTACCAAAACGACGTCATAAAAGAAGAGATATTGATTAATATTTGTGTAGGTGCTGGAAGAGCAGCCCCAAAATCTTTGTACATTGATGTCAGCTGTGGTACCACAAATACCATCATAATGAATCCAACAATAACCATTGCGATCATAACAATCGCTGGATAAATAAGCGCGCCTCCCGTTTTTGCACGAAATTCCTTTTGTTTTTCCAGTGTGTCAGCCAAACGGCTCAAGACTTTATCTAATACACCGGCAGACTCACCAGCATGAATCAGTGAGCGATATACCGTATTAAAAATTTTGGGATTTTTCTCCAAAGCCTTCGCGAATGTTAATCCACCTTCTACATCCAAGCGAATGGAGTTAATCACTTTTTGCATCGCAGGGGATGATTGGGATTCCAAAATAGTGAGTGCATCGGTAAGGGGAAGTCCTGCCGTAATCATGGTTGAAAGCTGACGAGTAAAATTAACTAAATCATTGCTCCCCACACGCGAATAGTTGAGAAGTCGTTTGAGACCAGACTCCTGGTATTGGGTTACGGAAATGACAAAAAGACCACGCTCGCGCAACACAGAGCTCGCTTCTTTGATGTCGGCGGCCTCTACTTTACCAAAGATTGTCTCATTCTTCTTCGTTTTTGCTTTATACTGATAGACATTCATAGATTGATAGGTAATAACAAATAGGATATAGTCAGCAGCGAAGACCACTCTTTGCTGTGTTCTATCGTATTTATATGGTCTTTATCAGTCTATTAAACTGGTCAGGCCAAATACATAATTCAAGTCCTTCTTCATACGCAATCTCACCATTATTCACAAGCTTTGCAAGACTATTATCCAGTGAAATCATACCCGCTTCCGAAGAGGTTAGAATGACATTGTCAAGTTGGAACGTTTTTCCTTCTCGGATAATGTTACGCACTGCTGAGTTTGCAATCATCACTTCCGACGCTGCAACACGCCCACCTTTAATACTCTTAATCAGACGCTGCGAGACGATAGCCTGCAGCGTATTAGCCAACTGCATACGAATCTGTCCTTGCTGATGTTCAGGGAATACATCAATAATACGGTCGACCGTTTGAGACGCAGAGTTGGTATGCAATGTCGCAAAAACGAGATGACCTGTCTCCGCCACCGTGAGAGCAGCGGCGATTGTTTCGTAATCACGCATTTCACCCACAAGCACAATATTTGGATCTTCACGCAGGGCAGATTTCAAAGCCACTTCCCATGAATGCGTATCAGCATGCAATTCACGTTGTGAAATCAGGCTTTTAACAGGTGCATAAATAAACTCAATTGGATCCTCAATTGTTAAAATATGTTCGGCACGAGTTTGATTGATTTCTTCAATAATAGCCGCGAGTGTCGATGATTTCCCCTGACCTGTCGGTCCAGTGACCAATACAAATCCCTGTTTGAGTGTAGAAAATTGATGAAAACTTGAGGGGAGCTTTAATTCCTCAATTGTCTTAATTTTAGTAGGAATCAAACGGAAGGATCCTGCAATCGTTTCTTTAACATAATAGGTATTGACACGAAAGCGCCCCTGATCTTTAAATTGGTAGGAAAAATCAACCTCTTTATTAACGAGTAATTGATCTTTCAGTTCTTGTGAAAGTATTGAAAATACAAGCTCTTGAGATCGCTGTCCATCTACGATCGCTTCCCCTTGGATAGGGATGAGATCTCCATGAACACGGAGCATCGGAGGCGATCCTACCACAATATGAATATCTGATGCTTGTTGACTTACCGCCAACTCCATCATTTGTTCCATCGTCATACTCATATCTACTCCTTAAATTTGTGCTACACGCAATACTTCCTCAATCGTTGTAATACCATCTAAAGCTTTCAAATATCCGTCTTGTTTCATAAGAAGCATGCCGTCATCCATGGCCTGCTTTTCAATGACATTTGCAGGTTGATGTTCAAGAACTAATCTTGAGATTTTGTCATTCATACGCATGACTTCAAAAATAGCAATACGACCTTCATACCCTGAGTCACTATTCTCTTTTGCCTTCACACCTCGATAGAGAGTCATCGGTTTTCCCTCCATCCCATGCGCTTTTGCCCAACCATCATAGAGTGGTCCCAGAACAGTGCGAATATCCTTTTCCACTTCTGGTGGGGGGGTATAACTTTCGCGCTCCTGTGTGATTTTACGAACCACACGCTGTGCCATCACTACGGTAATGGACGAAGAAAGAAGAAATGGTTCTGCTCCCATATCCAAAAGACGAGGGAGTGCCCCTGCAGCTGAATTTGTGTGGAGGGTTGAAAACACCAAGTGCCCGGTCAGTGCCGCTTGAATAGCAAGTTCAGCCGTCTCAGTATCACGGATTTCACCAACCATGATGATGTTTGGATCTTGACGCAAAAATGAACGTAAACCTGATGCGAAGGTCAACCCTGCCCCCGGATTAATCTGGACTTGATTGATTCCTTCCATTTGATACTCGACAGGATCTTCGAGCGTCATGATATTCACTTTCGGAGAATTAATCTTGTGGAGCACCGAATAGAGAGTAGTTGTTTTTCCAGACCCAGTCGGCCCCGTGACCAGAATAATACCGTGGGGAACTTGCACTGATTCCTCAAGGGTTTTGAGCGCAGTTCCACGCAAACCTAACTCTTGTAAAGTGGGGATAGCACCAGATTTCTTGAGTAATCGCATCACAATTTTCTCGCCGTGAACGGTGGGAAGTGTCGAAACACGTAGATCCACTTCTTCTTGATTGGTACGAAAAGTGAATCGGCCATCTTGAGGAATACGTTTTTCATCAATTTTAAGTTCAGACAAAATTTTAATACGTGAAACGAGGGCGGGATGTACAGATTTGGGAAGAACCAACTTTTCAGTGAGCAATCCATCAATACGGTACCGCACCCGAGTATGATCTTCAAGCGGTTCGATATGAACATCAGAGGCACGCGACTTCACAGCAAAAGCCAAAATCGTTTCTACAATTTTGGCAATAGGGGCTTCACGAATTGTTTCACCACTTGCAGGCTGATTAATATCGATGACAGATCCTGACGACACCAATGTTTGCCCTTCATCGGTATCTTTCAGCGCAGCTGATACTTCGCTGGATAGGCTTTGAGCATACCGCTCAGTGATGGCGTGCGTCACATCATAGGTAGAAGCAATCGCTACATTTACTTTCTTTCCCGTTTTTTTCTGTACAAAATCAATTGCCAATAAATCAAGCGGATTGACCATCGCAATCGAGATAGAATGGTCCTCACTACTCAGCGCATACGGAATCAAGTTGTAGCGCTGTGCCACACTTTGTGGAATCTCGGAAAGAGCCTCGGGGGATACACCAACCTCTGAAAGTTTGATCAGAGGAACACCATATGTTTTACTTTTGGCTTGAGCCAGTACATCATCATTAACAAGCTGTTTTTCTTCAATGAGAGCTTCGAAACTTTTATTCGTGTTGATGCGCTCGAGTGACAAATCATCATACTGTTGTTGATTAATCGCGCCCATCGACAAAAGACTCTCTGCAACAGAGCCAGTTCTTGAAGTAATTGTCGAGGTAACCGGTGGACGGGCAGCATCAGCCATAGGTGTAAAATCAGTGTAGCAAGAAAAGCGTATCGTTGGTAGTTGGTATTCCCTTTCCGTATGCAGTACACATCCATTTTGTATGACTATGACACATGCTCTTTAGAAGATGTAAAAAACATGTGTGGTCACACTATTTCCAGCTCTGACCCCGATCTTCACATCCTCGTACGAGCGGATGATAAACAATCGATCGGGATTGAAGACGTTCATACGTTTCTGCAAGAACTCTCACTCAAACCATTTGGAGGAACTCAAACGATCGCTGTTATTCAAGAAGCCCATCGCTTAACCATTCCTGCGCAACAATCATTATTGAAGACAATCGAAGAACCTGGAGAAAACACACAACTCATTTTAGCGACAAGTAAACCTGCCGTGTTACTTTCTACAATTCGCTCTCGCTGCGTGGAAATTCTCACGCACTCAAAGGAAGCACAAATACCATCAAGTTCGTTGTATGAAAAGCTCGTACACGCCTCCATTTCAACGTGCATTCAATTAGCTAGTGAGCAGGGAAGTAGCAAAGAAGATGCGATCAATGCGTGTACTCAATTACTTCTTCACATCAGAGAGCTTATTCCAATGGCTACTGAAAAACTCCACCTTATTAAAAAAGAAAAAGAGTGCATAAAAGCTATTGAACAACTGAGAAACAATGTTAATTCAAAACTTGTCCTTGAACACCTCTTTTTTAATATCGCCAATCACAGACAAAACCAACTATAACACCAGTATTCTTCTCTTTGACATGTCCCTCGTTGGGTGCTTCAAAATCGGCTCAGAATTGAATTGTCCTTGTCAACAATCATGAAATTTGATAGAGTCAATCACATTGTCATTCTCACGAAGGCAAGAATTTATTTATTAATATGGCATCTCAACCAACCTATCAAGCTTCTGACATCCGTGTTCTTGAAGGACTCGAACCTGTACGCAAGCGTCCGGGTATGTATATTGGATCCACCGATGCGACGGGTCTTCATCACCTCGTCAAGGAAATTGTTGATAACTCTGTCGATGAAGGAATTGTCGGATACGCCAAAGAAATTAGCACCTACATTACCAACGATGGCTATGTGACAGTAACGGATAACGGTCGTGGTATCCCCACAGACATGCACCCATCGGGAGCCAGTGCGCTTGAGATTGCCATGACTAAACTCCATGCTGGAGGAAAATTTGATGAAATGGCATACCAAGCATCGGGAGGTTTACATGGTGTCGGCGCATCGGCTGTGAACGCGCTTTCTTCTCACATGCGAGTGGTCGTCAAAGACTCACGTCGCGGTGGAAAATACTTCTTCCAAGAATATCACATCGGTGTTCCACAAGCTCCAGTCAAAGAAATCAAGGAAGCAGAAGTGATCAAAATGTTTCCTTTACAATCAAAGGATTTTGTAACATATCAAAGTGGAACTTTAAGCAACTTTCTACCTGACACTACTATTTTCTCAACCACTACATTTATTACCAAGATCATTAAAGATTTCATCCGCGAACGTGCCTATCTCATGGCTGGGTTGTACTTCAAACTCATCGATGAGCGCGAACAAACCGAAGAACATTTCTATTTTGAAGGTGGTATCCAATCGTTAGTTTCACATTTGAACCACAACAAGAAACCGCTGCATGCAGTCGTCCCAATGAGTGGTGAATATCAAGCAGAAAAATTCAAAGTCCTCGTCGACATTGCCATGCAGTACAACGACACCTATTCAGAAACTATCGAAAGCTTTGCCAATACCATCAAAACACCAGATGGCGGCACACATGTCACGGGTTTTCGCACCGCTTTGAATAAATCACTGAAAGACTATGTGGTGAAAAACCAACTCGTCAAAAATGAGAAAGACATGTTTACCGCAGAAGACCTGCGAGAAGGCCTCACAGCAGTCATCTTCATCAAAATGCCAAGTAATGACATCCAGTTTGAGAGTCAGACAAAAACAAAACTGAATAACGCCGAAGTCCAATCCGCCGTGTATCAAATTGCCAAACAAGCGCTCGATCAATATTTGGAAGAACATCCCAAGGAAGCGAGAACTATTGTTGACAAAGTGATGTTAGCAGCACGTGCTCGTATGGCCGCTCGCGCTGCCAAAGAAGCGGTCATTCGCAAAGGTGCGTTTGAAGGCTCAAGCCTGCCAGGGAAACTTGCAGATTGCCAAGAAACAGATCCACAACATAGCGAACTATTTATGGTCGAGGGTGATTCCGCAGGTGGAAGCGCCAAACAGGGAAGAGACCGTAAGTTCCAGGCTATCTTCCCATTGCGCGGAAAGATCTTGAACACTGAACGCGCTCGTCTTGACAAGATTGTTGATTTTGAAGAGCTCAAGAACTTGGTTATTGCTCTGGGCACTGGACTTGGTGATACATTTGACATCAAGAGATTGCGTTATCACCGTATCGTTCTCATGAACGATGCTGACGTTGATGGCGAACACATCACGACACTCGCGCTTACATTTTTTTACCGTCACCTCCCTCAAATCGTCGAGAATGGGTATTTATATATCGCAATGCCTCCGTTGTTTAAAGTCTGGAATAAAAAAGAAGTCCGTTATGCGTATACAGAAGAGGAGCGCGACAAGGCATACAAAGAACTTGAGGCAAACAACAAAGGAATGATTATTAGCGTCCAACGGTATAAAGGTTTGGGTGAAATGAACCCTGAGCAACTCTGGGAAACGACAATGGATCCCAAGACACGTATGATCAAGAAAGTGACGTTGGATGAGGTGGCCAAAGTCGATGCAGTGTTTAGTACGTTGATGGGTGATGAGGTACCGCCAAGAAAGAAGTTTATCCAAACGCATGCGCGTCTGGCAAATCTGGACATTTAGTCCAGATTTCCAGAAAGTCCGCCGAAGTTTTAACGGAGGAGGACTAAATTAGCGAATCTAGATATTTAAGAAAAATAATGTATGAGTGCAGAACACGTATTTTCTTTAGTTTTTGGAAGAGTAGAAGATATACAAGATCTCACTTTCACTCTAGCGAGAACAGAAGAGGGAGAAACCATCCCTACGTTTAAAGTTTTGTTACCCAACGACTGTGAGGCTATTACAGAGTACAACTTAGCGCCATATTTTCGGAATGCTGAAACAGTTCATTCAATATACGTAGAACCAACGCTCGCAACAACTCAAAATATGGATGCTATCCGAACATGGTTAAAAGAACAAAAGAAAAACACTGAAGTAAAAGTACTTCGTATACGAGAATAAAGGAGAATATATGTCTAAAACTCAGACATTACAAATTTTGGTCGAGATTCCAGAAGGGACGAATGTAAAATACGAGTACGATGATAAAACAGGTCGTATCTATGTTGATCGCATTGTTCCTACACCCATGAAATACCCAACCAACTACTGTTCTATTGAAGGAGCAATGGGCAAAGACGGAGATTTGATGGATGCACTCCTCTTGACAGCAGAACCAATTATGCCAGGTATGTGGGTAAAAGGGCGAGCTATTGGTATGCTTGAGATGGAAGACGAAGAAGGCGTTGATAATAAAATCATTTGTGTTTTGGAAAAAGCAAAACAAGATGCAGTATGCGGATCTTGGGAAAACATTACTGATGTTCCAGAGCATTGGTTAAATAAAATCAAACATTTCTTTGAGCACTATAAAGATTTGGAAAAAGGTAAATGGGTAAAGATCAATCGTTTCCTAGATAAAGATGCCGCAGAGAAAGAACTCGAAGAAGCTATGCAAAAAATGAAAGAGGAATGCGATTGTGACTGCAAAGGCGGCGACGATTGCAAGTGCGAGGACGGCTGCAGTTGCTGCGGTGAGTGCGGATGCAAATGATTTGTCATCCCGTATAGTCAAGCGAAGCATGACGATTGCGGGATCCCGTTGAGATCATATGTTTTATCGACAATATTATGTGTATATATTGTCTAATCAAAGACATACAGTCTATTATGTTGGCGTAACAAACGATTTGATAAAACGTGTTTGGGAACATAAAAACAAGCTGGCAAATGGATTTACAAAAAAATATAATGTTGATCAATTAGTTTGGTTTGATGTTACCAACGATGTTGAAGGTGCAATCTCATCAGAAAAAAGAATAAAACGTTGGAAACGATCGTGGAAGGAAAATATTATTAAAGAGAAAAATCCATTATTTGAAGATTTATACACATCAATAGTGCATAGTTAATCATTACGAGATCCCGCAACAAGTGCGGGATGACAAAAATAAGTATGTCAGACCAACCAACCATCTCACCAGAAACCACACAACTCGTCCCTGTCGATACAATATTTGGCAAAGTGCTGCCTGTCAACATTGTGGACGAAATGCAAAAGTCATATCTAGACTATGCAATGAGTGTCATTGTCGCTCGTGCACTTCCAGATGTACGTGATGGGTTGAAGCCAGTACACCGTCGCATCTTGTATGCGATGAAAGAGATGGGGATCAGATGGAACACTCCGTACAAAAAGTCAGCACGTATCGTTGGAGAAGTGCTCGGTAAATACCACCCACATGGGGATGCGCCTGTGTACGAAGCAATGGTGCGCCTGGCACAGGACTTCTCAATGCGCTATCAGCTCGTTGATGGCCAGGGAAACTATGGCTCTGTGGATGGTGACGGCGCGGCTGCTATGCGTTATACCGAAGCGAGACTTGCCAAAATAACCGAAGAATTGTTGGCTGATCTAGAAAAAAATACGGTTGATTTTGTGGACAACTTCGATGGAAGTTTGAAGGAACCTTCTGTCCTTCCTGCCAAGTTACCCAACCTTCTGCTCATGGGAAGTGAAGGTATTGCCGTGGGTATGGCCACAAAAATCCCCCCACATAACTTGAAAGAAGTATGTGAAGCCATTTTGAAGGTCATCGAGATGGGCGCATCAATTCAACAAGAAGGAATGACTGACTTGAATGTTGAGACAGGCGAAGCTCATCACATCGCCGGTCATTTTGACTCACAGGCAACCAACGACGACATAATGGAATATGTCAGTGGACCTGATTTCCCAACCGGAGGTATTATCTACGATTTCAAAGAAATTAAAGAAGCATACGCTACTGGCCGTGGTCGCATTCTCGTCAGAGGAGTAGCAGATATCGTCGAAAATAAAAATGGAAAGTTTCAAATCATCGTGTCTGAACTTCCATATCAGGTAAACAAAGCAAAATTGGTCGCCAAAATTGCGCAACTCGCCCGCGATAAAAAACTCGTCGGTATCAGTGACCTTCGTGATGAATCTGACCGTACTGGCATGCGCATTGCAATCGATTTGAAAAAAGACGCGCGTCCAAAGTCTGTTCTCAACGCACTGTATAAATTAACAGAACTTCAAACCACATTCCCCATGAACATGGTGGCTCTTTCAGAAGAGGGAACTCCACAGCTCATGAATATTAAGACAGTTCTCGTCGAGTATATTCGTCATCGCCAAATTGTCATTGTCCGTCGCGCCCAGTATGACTTAAAGGCTGCTCGTGATCGTGCCCATATCTTGGAGGGATTGCTCATCGCCCTGGCACACCTGGATGATGTCATCAAGACCATCCGAGAATCTGCAGATAGTGATGTCGCCAAAGCAAACTTGATGGAACGATTTAAGCTTTCTCAAATTCAAGCGACTGCCATCCTTGATATGCAACTACGTCGTCTGGCTGCACTTGAACGGCAAAAGATTGAAGATGAGTACAAGCAATTGAAACTCATTATCGATGAACTCTTGAGTCTGCTTACCCATCCACAAAAAATCCTGGATACAGTCGCGGGAGAAACTAAAGGACTCATCGACAATCACGGAGACGACCGCAACACCAAACTCCATAAAGGCAAAGTTGGAGAAATTAGCGAAGAAGATTTGATTCCGAACGAAGAAACCATCATTACAGTCACGGAAACAGGGTACATTAAACGATTGAATCCAACGGTCTACCGCTCACAACAGCGTGGAGGTAAAGGTGTGGTCGGTATGACCACCAAGGAAGAAGATGCCGTTTCAGAACTGATCACCTGTTCAACGCATGACAGCTTATTACTCTTTACCAACAAGGGTCGCGTGTTTAAAACCAAAGTATACGATCTTCCCGAAACTGGCCGTGCTGCTAAAGGACAGGCCATTGTTAATCTTGTAAATCTCACTCAAGAGGAAAATATTCAAGCCATTTTGACGTTTAACGAAAAGAACCCATCGGGTCAGTACATTGCGCTTGCGACAAAGAAAGGACTCGTCAAGAAGACGAAACTTTCTGAGTACAATAATATTCGCACCAATGGAATCATTGCGATCATCCTCAAAGATGGAGATGAGTTAGTCTTTGGGCGCATTACCACTGGTGAGGATCACATGATGCTCGTTACCCACGTTGGCAAATCAATCCGTTTCAGTGAAAAAGAGATCAAATCATCGGCTCGTGATACCCAAGGAGTAAAGGCAGTGAACCTGAAAGATGATGACTATGTGGTCGGTGTTGAAAGTTTCCCCGCAGAAATTGAAACCCTGGTAGATAAACGTCGCAAGGCCTTCCGTCGTCTCTTAGTCGTGACCGAGCATGGCATGGGCAAACAAACCGAGTTTGGTGAATATCCTCTCCAAAAGCGCTCAGGTATGGGCGTAAAGGTGAGTGAACTTACCACCAAAACAGGCCTGATCGCTTGCGCCAAGATCGTCGATGAAACCATCGATGAGCTTGTGATTACGACCAAAGATGCTCAGGTCATCAAACTTCCAGTCAAGAATATCCCTGTCCTCAAACGTCCGACTCAAGGCGTGATCTTGATGAGATTGGAAAAAGGTGATAAAGTAACTGCTTGCGCGACAACAAAACGGATTGTGCAAGATGAGGAGTAGAAAAAGAATGAGTCTTTCAGCAAGTACGCTGAAAAAAGACACTTTTTATTTGGTTGACGGCCTGGTCAAAATGAAATTCATGGGCCGAGACACAGGATTTCCTTCCATTTTATTCTTAACTCCAATTGGCCTCGCGTTCTATGAACGGACAAAAACGCTCGATTTGTGTCCTGAAGGGACAATCCTGCGCCTAAGTCCAGACGAAGTAGAAGATCGCGTCGCATCCTACAGAGAAGAATAAGTGTTCTCAAAAAGAAAGGCTGCCTTCAGTACGAAGGCAGCCTTATATTTAAGGGTTTGCTCACCCTTTTTATTTGGGTTGAAGAGATACCGTGATGGGCAAGAGAATGAGGACATCGACCACAAAGATGATTAGCGTCATGACGCTAATATCGCGGAATCTCTCTTGTTCAAGCTCCAGTTGGTGAATAAAGAGTGAGACAAACAGTCTCAATACCCCTATTACCCACGAAATCATCAAAAGGGTAAAGAGCCCTAACATGATAAGATAGAGCGTCATTTTCTATTCCTCTGTTCAATCCAACGATAGCTTATATTATAAGACTATTTTGATTAAAAAACAAGGGTGGGAAATATCCCACCCTCTCATTTCAACCCCGTGCAATGAACACGGCGATGCTACTAAAGAACACACCTCCCAAAACCAGGATAGCACCAAGCACAATAAAGGTTGCTAAAGCCTGGTCTTCACTTTGAGTAAGTTTCCGTCGAAGTCTGATACCGATGTAATCAATCAACGACAGGAAAAACATGAGCGCACCGGCTCCTCCGATGAGAAGACCAATCTCAAATACTTGAGCAAGTGGATTCACTTCTATCTCTCCTCCGCTTTCAGCGGAAAACCTGCGCGGAATTGCGCAGCCGAGTATGTGCATTATACCCCGTGTACAAAAAGAGGATGGGAGAAATATCCCACCCTCTACGTTTAGCGTAACTGAGTAGCAATGGAAATCATAAAGGTAGTTAGCATACTGCCAATAGCGAGGAGGACCAATCCTCCAAAAAAGCTCATCACCATGCTTCGGGCTTGCGGCTCAGTCGGGACATAATCCCAAGCTTTACTATAGAAAACCCCTCCCATAGCATAGAGCATTCCCCCAAACCCAACTACTTCCATCGAGATACCAATTGCCCACAGAGTGGCTAACACTGAAAATGTGCTCAACTGAACACCTCTTTTTCTCCTGATAACACGGAATTGTGTTCTCGAGATGGAGGTAGTATACACCCTCATGCTATGATGAAAGGGAAGGGAAGCACATATGACAAAACAAATACTGGGTGCGTTTGTAGGAACACTTGCCGCCGGAGCAGTGATTATCGGCGTAACAAAACTCTTAGGCCCTATCCCTCTTTCTATTTCTCAAACCACCACCAATAAACAATCGACATTTGATGTCAGCGGAACTGGAGAAGTGACGACCGCTCCAGATCAAGCAGAAATTTCACTGGGATACCAAACCACAAGCACCACCGTTGCTGATGCCCAAAATAAAGGGAATCAAGTCATCAACACAATCACAAAAGACGTCCAAAGCTTAGGAATCAACAGTGCGGATATCAAGACGGTCAGCTATAGCCTCTATCCCTCATACGATTTTTCCGCAGGCCAACACATCAGCGGATATAACTTAAACATTTCACTCGATGTGAAAGTGAAGGATTTTGATAAAGTCAATCAAGTGATTGATGTTGCTACCAAAGACGGAGCCAATCAAGTGGGAGGGATCTCATTTACAATTTCTGATGCAAAAGAAAAAGATATTGAAAACCAGGCTAGAAAACAAGCAATCGATGAAGCAAAAAATAAGGCACAATCAACTGCACAACTTGCAGGTATTCGTTTAGGAAAAATAGTTAATGTCACTGAAGACACGGCACAAGCACCTCGGCCAGTTCCATTGCTTGCCAAGGATATGGCAGTTAACGCGGCCGGAACGGCAGCGCCTACACAAGTCAACCCAGGGAGCACAAC